>JAKEHX010000070.1 GCA_022614795.1 Planctomycetaceae bacterium
GAATCCCGTAGCGGAACTCGCCAGAGTTCCGAATCCGCGGAAAAACCTGAAGTCTGGCGACTTCAGCTACGAAAGATTCACAACCTCTCCGCGAAAGGGCGCTGCTTCCTCGTTCGATATACTCCACCCAAATGTGCTCGCAGCGACGCCCCGATTCTAACCATCGGCATTGGCAACGCATAGACTCAGTTTGATATGATTGTCGCCAGCGCGCCTCCTCGCGTAACAAGGCACCAGCGATCGGATCGGCGCCTATCCGGCATTCGATCCGGTCACGCCGGGCGACCTGGCGGCGACGATCTATGGGCGATTCGGCCTCGACCCGGCTACCGAGATTCACGACCAGACGGGCAGGCCGCGCCGCCTGGCCAACGGCGAGCCCACGCGGGCGCTATTTGGAGCGTGAATTTATCGACCATAGTTGCGAGGCTTGAGAGCGCTTAGGCGCACAGACCTGCAATCGCATTATTTGGTCTTTAGTGCGAAGTCCTTAACCTCTTGAGCATCGGCGACCGTGTGCAGCAGGGTGGTTTGTGTGTTGAACTCGGCGGGGATCATCTGAACGAGTTCGTCGGTCCCCTGGCTCGCAGTGTCGATCGGTGCGCCGCTTTTCGACTTGGCCCAGAAGATCTCCACCTTCTTTTCACCCGGCGACACGGTAAGCGAGTACGTCCCCTTCACGATGGGAGAGTCGGCTGGCTGGGACTCCCCGTTGGACGGCACAAATCGGATCACGCCCCCCTCGACAACCTGGCCGTCGAGGGTGATGGTGCCGGTTACCACGCTCATCGCCGGTTCGCGGCTGCAACCGGCGAGCATCAAACCGAGGCACAGAACAATAACGGTCGCATGGCGCTATTACCAGTTTCCTACAGCCTCGGCCCCGTTCATGGTGCTGGCGGCCTGCCAGGCATTCAAGGTGATCGAGTTCGCAACAAACCGCACGCTGCCATCGCACAGCACAGCGTTCACGCCGCCGGGGTGACGGCTGCGGACCGTGTAGTGCTGGTTGACCGAGGCGGCCGCGCAGGGCATGTCGGGAAGCCGGCTTTCGCACCAGGGACCACCCATGAAATCGGTCCCCCGATTGGGCGTGTTGATTGTCATGAAGCGGTTAGCCCCCTGGTCGTTGTTGATGTCGCCGCGCTGATCGCGGCTCGTGTCGGCCCGCTGCATGAGCACTTCCGACATCAGCAGCGTATTTGACAAGCCGTCGGTGATCTCGGCGAACCGCGTTTGCCGCGGCTGGTTGAGCGAGGAAAAGTTCATATAGCCGAACGGCGCCCAGGCGGTGGGAGGCGTGGGAGGAGTGAAAGGCTGGGTGATCGGGCCCCAATTGACGACATAGTTTCCCCGCGTCCGCCAAAAGGTGTCGCCCTGCCACATCGCATTGACCCGATCGCTGGGGCAGTAGTACAGCGGAATCCTATTGCACAGCACGCCGTTGAACGTGTTCTGGACGATGTTCGGCGGCACGTGAAAGGCCAGCTTGGCATCGTATTGTTGATAAATGCCAGCTTGTTCAAAGAACGGCCACAATTGCGACACCCACGAAGTGCGAACCGGCGCCGTCGAGCCCGCAAACGGGAGCTTCAAATGCACGTCGTGGTGGTTCTGCATGGCCAGCCCGAGTTGCTTCAGGTGGTTAACGCACTGCGTGCGTCTGGCCGATTCGCGAGCGGCCTGCACAGCCGGCAGGAGAAGCGCGACGAGAACTCCAATGATCGCGATGACAACCAGCAACTCGATAAGCGTAAATCCACATCGTTGACGTGCCATGGCGAAACTCCTGGACAGTGCCGTTGAATGGCAAAGCCGTGCATAGAAAAGATAAGAACACCGCGCCCAAAGGCGCTGCCTATCGACATAATGTCTTGAATCCGATGACCGCTGGCAAGTCTGTTTTGGCGTTTTTTTACAATTCTCGCGTATTGCTCGACAACCAGCCACGCGCGAAAATAGCCGCTCGAAACAGCCAGCCTTGAAACTGCCAGGCCTCTAGAGGCGAGCGGATGAAGCGCGAGTTCTACCTGCAAGACGACAAGTCCAACAAGTTCTGGACCATCGAGTTGAGCGGCAACACCCACACGACCACTCATGGCCGCATCGGCACGAAGGGAAAAGAAACGCGGAAGGAATTCGCCACCGACGAGCTGGCCCAGCGCGACTACGACAAGCTGGTCGCGTCGAAGATCAAGAAGGGCTATGTCGAGGGGAAAATCGCCGACGCCCCAGATCACGCAAAACCGGATTGGGCCTCGATGACCATGTCCGAGGACGTATTCTGGCGGATCATTGGCCTGTTGAACTGGAAGAAGCTCGGCGACGACGAGGCGGTTGTTAGGCCCGCCGTCGCGGCACTGAGCGCCATGACGGTCGAGGACATCCAGCGGTTTGAGGACATCATGGCGGAGAAGCTCTACGCCTTGGACACCGAGGCCCACGCCCGCGAGATTGGCGAAGACGCCTACCGCGACGGGAAGTACTTTTCCGTGGATGCATACCTCTACACGCGGTGCGTTGTCGTGGCCAATGGCCGCGAGGCATTCACGATCATTCTGGCTGACCCGAAGCAGATGCCCAAGGACTGCGAATTTGAGCCCTTGCTGACAGTGGCGGCGGAAGCGTATGCCAAGAAAACGGGCGAAGAGTTCGACTATTCGAGCCCCGTCAGCTATGAAACGTACAGCAACCTGGAAGGCTGGAAAGAGGCGGCGGCGAGGGATCGAGGGCCGCCTGGGAATCGGGGAATTAAATCCGAGTAACCTCGCTGCGGGCTGCGGACATAGAGACAATGACAGGGCAGGTGCCGTAGCTGAACTCGCCAGAGTTCAGGCGTATTCCTGAAGTCTGGCGACTTCAGCTACTTGTTTGCTTGGGAGTCGCGATATGAAACGCTTGGTGGCGCTCGCAGTTTTGGCGGTTCCGCTCGCTTCCTTCGCCCAGGACCGCGATCCCCTCTTTCCCAATCCCATCAATGTCGTCGCTGCGCACATCTCCACGGACAAGTCGGTCAATTACGACTACGACATCGTCTACGTTCGCGCCGATCGGGCCGGCGACGAAAAGCACAAGCGGTTCTTCACTGATTTCTCGCAGCCGGTGACGATGGAACCGGGAGCCGACCTGATGTTGCTGCATCCCGACGGCCAGGAAGAAGTGCTCGTCGATGGGGGCGACGGCTCCGTGACGGACCCGATGATCAGCTTCGACGGCCAATGGGTCTATTACAGCTATCTCTACGATCTGCGGCAGCATAGCCAATGGGATCCGCCCGCTGCCGGGGCCGATATCTTCAAGCTCAATCTCAAGACGCGCGAGATCGTCAAGCTGACTACGCAGGAGTTCACGCCCAATACCGGCGCCGCGCCGTGGTCGAGCGACTACCGCAAAAGCGAAGAAGGCAAGACCAACTTCAACTACGGCGTCTTCAACATGGGGCCGTGCCCGCTGCCGGGCGGCAAGCTCGTCTTTACGAGCAACCGCGACGGCTTTCGGCCGCCCAAAGGATATCCGGTCAATGCCCTCCAGCTTTTCGTGATGAACGACGACGGCTCGAACGTCGAGAAAATCGGCCACCTGAACATCGCCGGCGCCTTGCACCCGGTCGTCCTGAAGGATGGCCGCATCATGTTCAGCACGCTCGAATCGCAGGGCATTCGCAGCGACATCTCGTGGGGCATCTGGACGATCCATCCCGACGGCACCAACTGGAATCCGCTGGTCAGTGCCTTCGACCCCGGCGGCGCCAGCAACGGCTTTCACTTCCAGACGCAGCTTTCGGACGGCCAGATCATCGTCGAAGAGTATTACAACCAGAACAACAGCGGCTTCGGGGCCTATATCAAGCTGCCGCCGACTCAGCCGGAGGGATATCCCGCGTTTGGCCCCGGCTACATGCAGGACGAGCGCAACAAGCCCTGGCGGTTCGGCCGGTTCGACAACGGCAAGGGCAAGTGGTATCGCAAGCCCTTCATGCCGGCCGGCTCGGTGTCGTTTACACCGTTTACGCTCAACGGCGAAGGCCCGGCCGATCACGCGGTCCTCGGCGACAAAAATTCGCCCGCCGTCGGCAAGTTCACGCACCCCAGCGGCGCCCCCGACAACCACCTGCTGACGTGCTACTCGCCCGGACCGGTGAACCACCAGTACAAGTTCCTCCCGCAACTCGACGGCGGCATCTACCTCGCCAAGGGCGGGCAGGTGATCGAGCAGCCGGGCGACATGCTGCTTGTCAAGAACGACCCGAATTACAACGAGTGCTGGCCGCGGGCTGTCGTCATGTATGAGCGAATTTACGGCATCAAGCAGCCTAAGCAGCTCCAGCCGTTGGCCAATGACGGCAGCCTCTCGCCACATTTGCCAGCGGGCACGCCCTTCGGTCTTGTCGGCACATCGAGCTTCTACAAGCGCGAAAGCTATCCCAATGGCCGCGTGCCGGAGGGCAAGGTGACCGCCGAATTTGCGGGCGGCCGCGATCAGTGGAAAGACCTCGACCCCTTCACCAGCCACGGCAACGGCATGCCGGTCGCCTGGCATAACCAGGGTGGCGATGTTGGTCTCTACACCAATGACGACATTCACGCCGTCCGCATCCTGGCCATGGAACCGACCACCGACCGCCAGCGCGGAGCGCATTCCGGACGCCGATTCCACAGCCACGCCCGCGAACGGCTGCGGATACTCGGCGAGATTCCGCTCCGCAAGTTCTCGGGCGATCACCAGCCGCTCGATCCCGACGGCAATCCCGACACAAGCTTCCTGGCCAAGATTCCGGCCGATACGGCGTTCACGTTTCAGACGCTCGACAAGCGGGGCCTGATGCTGAACTTTGCTCAAACCTGGCATCAGCTACGGCCCGGCGAAATCCGCACGAACTGCGGCGGCTGCCATGCCCATAGCCAGAAACCAACGCATTTCGCCCTGACCGCTGCGGCCAAGCCGGATTACAAGGTGTGGGATTTGGTGAATACGACGCCGCTGGTTGTAGGCACACTCCGTGTGCCGTCCGGCGGTGAGAGCAGTACAAACGGCACACGGAGTGTGCCTACAACTAAATACGACGCCACTGACTCAACCACCATCCGCAATCTCGACCGCGGTCAGGCCAACGTCGAATACCACCGCGATATCGTGCCGATCCTCAAGCGGTCGTGCATCGCCTGCCACTCGACCACCGAGGGCAAAGAGCCGCCTGCCGGGCTCGACCTGGCCGCCGATGCCGAGGAAGTGCAGGTCGATCATCACGGCAAATTTCCCGGAACCTACACCCGCCTGGCGATGGACGACCGGGCCAAGTTTGGAATCAAACCGGTCCGCTACGACTCGTGGGGCTATCCGCAAGCCTCGCGCTATATTCGCAAGTTTCAGGCCCGCCGCAGCCTGCTCGTCTGGAAAATCTTTGGCGAGCGGCTCGACGGCTTTGCCAACGACGACCATCCGTCCGAGTCCAAGCCCGGCGCGGGCGACATCGTCCATCAGGGCGAAAGGCTCGATCCCGAGCGGCACGCCTCACGCATGGACATCGACTTCGTCGGCAGCGTCATGCCGCCCCCCGATGCCGTCAAGGAAGGCAAGGTCCAAGCCCTTTCCGACGAGGACCGCCGCACCTTCGCCCGCTGGATCGATCTCGGCTGCCCGATCGACCTCGATTTCGATCCACAGCATCCCGAACACCGCGGCTACGGCTGGATGCTCGACGACAACCGCCCGATCCTGACGTTGACGCTGCCCCGCGAACACCAAACCGAGCCGCTCGACCGAATCCTGATCGGCATGCACGACTATTTCACGGGCCTCGACCAGTCCAGCTTCGCTGTGACGGCCGATTTCGAAGCTAGCGGTGTCAGA
>JAKEHX010000634.1 GCA_022614795.1 Planctomycetaceae bacterium
AGGGGGACGGCATTTGGCAGCGCATGCCGCCGCGGGCCGTGCTTTCAGCGGGCGAGCGGCTCGTGGCTTTGCCGGCGTTCCGGCCGCAAATTGCCGTGGCGTCGGGAGTGCAGGTGACGTTTGCCGGCGAATCGTCGGTGCGGTTGGGCGAGCCGAACGGAAATGGTGCGTCGCGGATGACGGTGGAGGACGGGCGGCTCTTGATGGTGACGGTGGGAGCGCCGGGAGCGCAAGTGGAGCTTGATTTGGGCGGCGTGCGCGGCGTGTTGACGCTGGTCGATGCCGACTCGGCGGCGGCGATTTCGGTGAAGAAGTTTTTGCCGCCGGGGACCGATCCGGAATCGATGCCGCCGTTTCCCGTGGTCGAGATCTTCAACACGTTCGGCCGCGTGACGTGGGAAGAAACCGATGTGGCGCGTGTCGAGATTCCAAAGAACCAGGTGCGGATTTACGCTGGCGGCGATCCGCCCGATAACTACGGGCCGTTCGCGCTGCCGGAGTGGATCGATGCCAAGAGCATCGTGCCGATCGACCGCGAATCGCAAACCGTGCTCGAGCGGCTGCTGGTCGGCGACAAGGCGCTGAATCTGTCGCTGGCCGAGGCGCTCGAACACCGGCAGGTCAACGTGCGGGCGCTTGCGGCGCGGTGCCTGGCCGTTCTGGGCGAGTTCGAGCCGATCTTGAAGGAGCTGAATGACCCGCGGCAGTATTCGTTCTGGAACGGCGAATTCGCCACGCTCAGGCAGTGCATCCAGCGCGGGCAGGAACCGGCCGGTGCGCTGAAGGCGACGATCGAGCGGCTGCGGCCCGACGTGGCGGCCGAGTTGTATCGGATGCTATGGGGATTCAGCGTCGATCAATTGGCCAAGGACGAAGCGGCCAACCTCGTGAAGGAGCTGGAAAGCGAGCACATGGACGTCCGCGTGCTGGCGATTCAGAACCTGATGACGATCACGGGGGCGATGGAGTTTTATCGCGCCGAGAAGAAGCCGGAGGATTCGCGGGCGGCCATCCAGGCATGGCGGTCGCGGCTGGCGAAGAAAACGATCACCTACAAGACGCCGCCCGCGGCAATCGAGCCCTACAAACCGCTCGACCGCCCGCCAGCCGGGGCGTTGGATTTGCCGGTGCCCAGGGGCGCCGTTGGGCCGGCGGATCCCGCTGATGTTCGCTAGTGCCCTCACTCCGTGGACCACTTGCTTCGCGAGCGGAAATCCTCTCGCGGAGCGAGAGGACTACGTAGCGGTCAGACACGGGGTTTCTCAGGTACCCCTGCCCGGGTAGAATCGATGTCTTCCGCACGGGAGCGGGCCGCGGAATTTGGTCGAACCTCCTGGGAGTCGCATCGGTGCAGATCAGCATTTCGGCACGCCACGGCCATCTGAGCCCTGGAACGCAGGAAAAGATCACCGAAAAGGTGGAGGGAATCCGCAAATTCTTCGATCGCATGACGGCGATCTATGTCACGGTCGACTTGGAGCGACGCGAGGAGCCGAGCGTCGAATTGCGGATCACGGCCGAGCACCACGATGAATTCGTGGCGGTGGATCGCGCCGAGACGGTGCTGACGGCCCTCGACAGCGTGATCGAAAAGATGGAAAGTCAATTGCGGAAGTTCAAGGAAAAGCTGAAGGAGCCCCGCGTCACGGGGCACAAGCACCTCGAGCCGCCTGCGCCCGCTGGATAATGCGATGCCCTTCGCCGCGGGCTACTGGGCCTGGGAAATCCTGGAAAAACGAAACATGAAATTCTCCGACTTCGTCAGCGTCGCCGCGATCAAGGCTGACCTTGCTTCATTTGACAAACCTGGCGTCATCCGCGAGCTGGTCTTGTCGCTCACGGCGGCCGGGGCCGTGAAACAGTCCGACGCCGACGGGATTGTCGCGGCGATCATGAAACGCGAGGAGCTCGGCAGCACCGGCATCGGCCGGGGAGTCGCCGTTCCACATACCAAACACGCCTCGGTCGAGCGGCTCGTGGGCACGGTCGGCGTGAGCAGCGAAGGGGTCGATTTCAACAGCCTCGACGGCGACAAGGTGCAGTTGTTCTTCCTGCTCGTTTCGCCGCCGGACCGCCCGGGCGACCACTTGCGGGCCCTGGAGAACATTTCGCGGCAGTTGCGGGACGAGACGTTTTGCCGATTCCTGAAGCAGGCCAAATCGGCACAAGACATCCACCTGCTGCTGGAAGAGGCGGACAACAATCAGTTCGTCGCCTGAGGCGTGCGTCAGACGCGCTCCGAAGGCCAGACCGACGTGTCGCTGGGCCCCTAGAATCTGGCAGAGTTACCCAAATTGTCGCCTCGCGATCGCGTGATTCGAATTCCCATGCCCGACAGTACCGCCGAGCGGACCGTGAAACTGGTGAATCCGCAGGGATTCCACGCGCGGCCTGCACACATGTTTATGAAACTCGCGAGCCAGTACCGGGCCAACGTCGAGATTCTCAAAGGAAATGAAGTCATCAACGGCAAAAGCATTCTCGACTTGTTGACGCTGGGGGCGGTAAACGGTACCACTCTCTGTTTACGCGCGATTGGCGACGATGCCCAGGCTGCCGTGGACGCTCTCTCGGAGTTGATCGAGAGCGGATTTGGCGAAATGCCGGGCCAAACGCCGTCGTAGCACTCTTCGCGGCTGTCGTCAGTATCCTGCCCTCGTTGCCCATGCCCCAGCGGTTCACTCAGCACAACTCGCCAGGCTTGCTGCCGCGGACTAAGTCCGCTGCCAGTTCGCATGGCCGGCGGGCCAGCGGGCTTGGACGGCATTTCGAGATAGCAACTCTGCCCGCGCGTCGATCGCTCGTTGTCACCTGCCGGGGCCGCGCCGCTTGCTGCGCCCTCGGCCATCGCTTGGGCGCATCGGCCGCGCAATGTATTTCGCGGCACGCCTATCGAGTGCCCGCTGCCGGCGATCGCCGCCCAGTGCCGGGCCACGCCCGGCCCCTTGCCGATGGGGTTCGCCAGCGACCGGCTGGCGGCCGTCGGCCCCTCCACCCCGTACACGAAAGCCATCGTCAACATGAAAAGCGAAATGCTCATCAATGTCTCGCAGCCGGAGGAATGCCGGATCGCGATC
>JAKEHX010000635.1 GCA_022614795.1 Planctomycetaceae bacterium
GTGCGGCTGGCTGAACATCCGCGTGCCGCGGCCGTTGCAGGTGAAGAGCAATCCGCCAGCCGGGCCGGGCGAAGCCTTGCGGGCGGCGGCCAGGAGTTGCTTCAGCTCGGCATCGGCCGCTTCCTGGTCGCGGACGTGGAACTGCACGGTCTGGCCGGTGCGGATGTAGTCGCCCAGGGCGATCGCGCCGGAGGCGGGATCGAGGCCCGTCACATTGCGGACCAGGAAATCCCCTTGCTCAAACCGCTCCTGGTATTCGCTCACCACGCGGCCGACATGCAGCGCCCGCTGAACCAGCAGTTGCTCGCGGGTGGGCAGGCTGTCGAAGATTTCCTTGAGCTGGATCAGGGCCGGCTTGCCCCCTAGTTCATAAATGACGTTCCGCTCGGCCTTGGTCACGACGAAATGCTTGCCGATCGGCCGGCACCCCTGCGAAACAACCGTTCGCAGCCTGACGTTTCCCGAGACGAGCGCCGCCACGGCCCCCTCGGCCAAGGTCTGGCGGCCAAAGAAGAGGCGGTTATGGCCCGGCTCGTGGCCGCCGCTGGCCATGCCGCCAATGACGGGAACACCGGGCCGGTCTTCGTTGAGCCGGTCGATCAGGAGGTCCGCGGGGAAGGAGAACGGTTCGCCGAGCAGCAAGAGGAATGTGCCCGGGGCCCAATCGCCGGCCAGATCGTCGGGCCAGCCCTGGATCACGCCCCCTTCGCGGGTCCGCTCGAATTGCAGGTTGAAGAGCGACGTGTTCACGCCGGGAAGCTGGGCCAGCCAAAGCGACAGGGCGGGCTCGCTTTCGATCTCGCGTCCCGTGCCGACGATTGCTTCTCCCGTGCAGCCCATCAAGTTGTTGGTGCCGACGAGGTCGCACGCTTCCGCTGCCAACTGGTCGGCATGATCGGCATGGTGCGCCGAGCAGAACAGCACCGCCAGGTCGGCCTGGCCGCCGATCTGGTCGCGGGCGGCCTCGCACGCTTCGCGGAGGGCGGCACGCGTATCGGGCCTTGTAGAGAGAGCCGAGGAGCAGCGCAATGTCGAAGATAGCGAGAGAGGCATATCTGGCCCGTACCCCCAATTCTGGCCTGATGAGTCGGATGCATCATAGCGAGCGGGCGAGCGGGGTGCCATTGGATTGAGCGGGAGAACGGGTTCGCCCCTCGTCCTCATGCTCGTCCTCGTCCTCCTCCTCGTCCTCGGTTGGGCCGGCGACCAATCGAGTACGAGTACGAGGACGACGACGAGGACGAGGACGAGGACGAACTTGCTCCGGACCAATCACGATGATGAAATAAGCTCCCGATAAAGCTGCGCGTGCCGCTCGATCATCCGCTCGATGGAGAACTCGGCGAGCATTCGCGCGCGGCCGGCGTCGCCCAGCCGGCGGGCTAGCGCGGCGTCGTTCAAAAGCTCGTGCGTATGGCGCGTGAAGGCGGCCCGATCGCCGACCGGAACCAGGTAGCCGGTTTCGCCAGGGATGACCAGGTCGCGGTTGCCGGCGATGTCGGTCGCCACGACCGGAATGCCTGCCGCCATGGCCTCCATGATCGCGTTCGATTGCCCTTCGTACTCGCTGGCCAGCCAGAGGCAGTCGAGGTGCGGCAGGATCCGCGGCACATCGTCGCGCTCGCCCAAGAGGTGCACCCGGTCCGCCACCTGGTTCTGATCTCGATAACGCGCGAGCCGCCAGCGCTGCGGCCCGTCGCCGATGATCAAAAGGTGCGAATCGTCGCGGGCCGACTTGAGTAGGTCCGCGGCCCAGATCAGGTCCTTCAGCCGCTTTTGCGGCCACAGCCGGCCGATCGCCCCAATCAGTCGGGAATTGGCGGGGAGGCTCAGCTCTCCCAAGAGGTGCTCGCGCGTGACCGAATCCCGCGGCTGGAAGGGCCCGATGCCGTTGGGGATGATCGTGAACTTCTCGGCGGGGAGGCCGCGGCTGACATAGAACTCCTGGACGCCGCTGGAATTGGTGACGATCCGCTCGGTGTGTTTCGCCAGCACGCGGTCGATCGAGAGCTGGATCGGACCTTTCCACGGATCGACGCAGCGTTCACCGGCGACGATGTGCATCACGCCGGCGGAAATGGCGGCCTGGCGGCCATAGGCGTTGGCGGCGAAGAGCCATGTGTGGACGATGTCGGGCCGCAGCGATTTAATCAGCTTCCGCAGCCGCCAATAGGCCCAGGGGTCGAGCTTCCATCGCTTATCGATCATCGCCAGCGGCACGCCGGCCTGGCACAGATCCGCTTCGAGCGGGCCGGTGTGCGTGAGCACGGCGACGTGTACGTCGAACTGATCGCGCGGCAAGCCGGCGGCCAGCAGTGAGAGCTGTTTCTCCGCGCCGCCGCGGACGAGAGTCGGAATGATGAGGAGCAGGCGAATCAATTTCAGATTTCGGATTTCAGATTTCAGATTGCCGGAAGTGTTAGTGTGATCGACGTTATCAAATCTGCGAAGACGGGCGGCACGCTAGCGCGCGAGGATGCTTAAGTATTGCAGGGCGCACGATTCCAGCGAGTGTGATTGGCGAATTTGCTGGCGGGCGGATGAGCCCAGCTCGATGCGTCGTGCTGGATGTTCCAGCAGCTCGATCAAGGCCCGGGCGATCGCCGGGGAATCGGCGGGCGGGACGAGCAGCCCCGTCCGGCCCGGCTCGATCCACTGGCGGTGGCTGGGCAAATGGGACGCGATGCATGCCAGGCCATTGGCCATCGCTTCGACCAGCGGCAGCACCGGACCCTCGGTCGTCGCCGGCTGAATGTAGAGGTCAGCGGCCTCGAACAGTTCATGATGATCGGAGAAAATTCCCGGCAGGAAGGCCCGTTGCCGCAGGTCGAGGTCGCCGGTCAATTGGTAAAGCCGGTCGCGCTCGGGCCCGTCGCCGATGATCCAGAGGCGCGCGGCGGGAAAGCGGGCCGCGACCGATTTCCAGGCCTTCACCAGGTGGGCAAATCCCGATTGCGGCTCCAGTCGGCCAATCGCCAGAGCGACGGGGGCCTCGGCCAGCGTCGCCAGATCTTGATTGACTCCGGCGAGGGCCTCTCGCGCGCGATGATGGGTGCAAGCACTCGGCGCCGGCGGCAGGGGCACTCCGTAAGGAATGACTGTGAGCCTCTCGCGGTCGTACCCAGCCGCGGCCAGCTCCTCGGCGACGAGCGGGCTGGCCGCGATGATCTGCTCGGCTTGCTGACAGCGGCGGGCGATCCGGCCGCCGAAGCTGGCGGTCCGCTGCCAGGCGATGTCTCCTGCCGGGCCGGCCAGATCGGCCTGGAGCACGACGCGCGGACCCGACCGGGCGAGCGTCGCCAGCGCCGCGTAAGCCTCGTACCGGAGCGTGGCCACGAGCACCGCGTCGAGCTGCCCGCGATGCTGTTTGAGCCAGCGCGTCAGCCCGAACATATAGCGCAGCGCGCTAAACCCGCCGCGCGGCGTCCCCTTCAGCCGCACCAGGGGAATCTCGCGGACGGCGACGGCGCGGGGCCATGAGCTGTGCCACGCGGCGGAGACGACGGTCACTTCGTGTCCGGCGGCGCGGAACTGCTCGGCCAGGCGGAGCAAATGCGTCGCGGCATCGTCGGCCAGCGGCCAGAAGCGGGGCGTGACGAGGGCCAGACGCACAGAGAGCTCACGACGGTGGTGGACGCTTGCGAGGAAAAGCACCAAATTGCAAGCACCAAATCTCAAACAAGCACGAAATCGCAAATTCAAATGTCCGAAGCCACGTTGTCACGAGCGTTTCGGCCATTGGGTCATTTGGATTTGGAATTCGTTTGAGATTTGGTGCCTGGCATTTGGTGCTTCGCATTCCGTTGGTCATTTGTCGCCAATGTCCTGCGGCTCGAGCGCCGCGAGGTACGGCAGATTCCGATAAGCGTCGTTATAGTCCAGACCGTAGCCGACGACGAACACGTCGGGGATTTCAAAGCCGACATAATCGGGCCGCAGGGCGACTTGCTGCTTCCCCTTTTTCAGCACCAGCACCGCGGAGCGGATCGACCGGGGCCGCCGCTCGTCGAGCAGCGAAATCACCTCCAGCAGCGTATGGCCGGTGTCGAAAATGTCGTCGACCAGCAGCACGTCGCGGTCGGTGATCTCGGGGAGCATGTCGAGGTTGACCGCCAGCGAGCCGCGCTCGGTCCCCTGATAACTGCGGGCCTGAATCACGCCGACCCGCAGCGGCATGTCGAGCTTGCGGACCAGGTCGGCCAGGAAGACGATGCTGCCGGTCATGACCGCGATCACCGTGAGCGGGCGGCCCGCTTCGCGGCGGCGGATTTCGGCCGCCAGCGCGTCGATCGAGCGCTGAATTTGGTCGGCGGTGACGAGCGTTTTCACAGGTCTCGATCGGGAGGGCTGACGGCTCAGTTGAGTTCTTGGGGCGGCAAATCGTCCGCCCAGTCTAGCGAGGATTTGCCGGGAATGACATGGTTGCGATGGCGAGCGGAAGTCCGCGCCTCAGAGCAGCTCCACGGCTTGCTGGTACTGCGGCACTTCGACCGCAAATCCCAGCTTTGCCGTAATCTCCGTGGCCAGTCCCAACGCCACTTCTTCTTCGCCGTGGGTCAGAAAGACTGCGCGCGGACGCCGCTGGAAATGCGAAATCCACCGCATCAGGCCGTCGTGGTCGGCATGCCCCGAGAAGCCGAAGATCTGCTCGATCTTGGCCCGCACCTGATATTCCTGGCCGTGAATGCGGACGCGCTTGGCCCCGTCGAGGATCAGCCGGCCCAGCGTCCCTTCCCCCTGGTGGCCGACGAACAGGATCGTCGCTTGCGGCCGGCCGATGTTGTTCCGCAAGTGGTGCTTGATCCGGCCCGCGTTGCACATCCCCGAGCTGGCCATGATGACACACGGCTGATTGAGGCCGTTGATCCGCTTCGATTCGTCGGCCGTGCGGGTCATAGTGAGGCCTGGGAACTTGAGCGGCGGCTGGTTGGAGTTGATCATCTGCCGCATCGCTTCGTCGGTGTATTCGTGGAAGCGGAGGTAGATGGCCGTGACATCGACGGCCATCGGGCTGTCGAGAAACACGGGCAGGGCGGGAATGCGGCCGGCCCGCACCAGCCGGCCGATGTAATAGATCAGCTCCTGGGCCCGCTCGACGGCGAACGTGGGGATGATCACGTTGCCGCCGCGGGCTGCCGTCTCGCTGATGACGCGGGCCAACTGCGATTCGACATCGCCGGCCCGCTCGTGGTTGCGGTTGCCGTAAGTCGATTCCATGACGACATAGTCGGCCTCTTTGAGAAAACTCGGGTCGCGGATGATCGGCTTGTCGTGCTGGCCGATGTCGCCGGAGAAGACGATCCGCCGCCGCTGGGTTCCCTCCAGGGCGTCGACCTGGATCATGGCCGAGCCGAGGATGTGCCCAGCATCGAAAAAGCGGGCCGTGACGCCGGGCACGGCCTCGATCGGCTGGGCATAGTCGCACTCCCGCACCAGCGGCATCGTCCGGTCGACATCCATTTCATTATAGAGCGGCTCGTAGGGGTGCGGCGATGTGCGGCCTTCCTTGGCGTGCCGCTTCTTCTTGTAGCGGACGTCTTCTTCCTGGATGCCGGCCGAATCGCGGAGCATGATCTCGAGCATGGCCGCAGACGGCCGCGTGGTATGAATCGGCCCGCGGTAGCCTTCCCGCACGAGCTTGGGCAACAGGCCGCAGTGATCGATGTGCACATGCGTCAGCAAGAGGGAGCGGATCTCCAAAGTCGTGATCGGCGAAGGGTCCCAGTTGCGGGGCTCGAATTTTCGCTCCTGGAACATGCCGCAATCGATCATTACCAATTGACCCGCGACTTCGAGGCAGTAGCGGCTGCCCGTGACTTGGCGAGCGGCGCCGAGGAAGTGGAGTTTCATAGTTGGCGAGCGGGAGGCGTAAGCCTCCCGATGGGATTGGCGTCGGGCGTTCGAGTCGGCGATCTGTAGGGAACGCCCTCTGTGGCGTTCCGGGAAGGGGCGAGCCACTCGTACTTTGTACTCGGTACTGAGTACCCAGTGTGCTTGTGTGCCCGCCACGAATTTTTCCAGATTCAACTTTATTCCTGACGCCAGCCCCTCTAGACTAGCATCAACGCTCGCCGATTTGAGTCCCGCCTGCATTTCCCGCCTCTGCTCAGACCGCCAATTGATCGTGCCGCCCCATCGCGACGGGGTCGGGATTTTTGGCGGGCGCGAGTCATCCATTATGGACAACCGGTATCCGCCAAAGACTCCCGACCCCTTCCGGCTGGCGTCGCTGACAACGGTGAGCCTGTTGTTGGCGTTCTCCCCGGCGGCGGCCGAGGAATCGCCGCCGCTCTTCGCACGGATCGACCAGCTCATTGCCGCTTCGGCTGGTGGCCCGGTCGCTGGCCAGTCGTCCGACGCCGAGTTCTGTCGCCGCGTCTATCTCGACCTGGCTGGGCGGATTCCGTCGCTCGAGGAAACGCGGGCCTTCCTGGCCAATGGCGGTGCCGATAAGCGCGCCAAGCTGATCGATCGGCTGCTGGCGAGTGACGACCACGTCCGTCGCATGTCGCAGGTGCTGCACGTGATGCTTATGGAACGGCTGGGGGACCACGCCGACTGGCAAAAGTTCCTCCGCGGCTCGGTCAAGGCCAACAAGCCCTGGGACCAGCTTGTCCGCGAGCTCTTGAATCCCAATCCCGACGACGAAGCGACCCGCGGCTCCGCGCTCTGGTTCACGAAACGGCTGGAGAACTATGGCCAGAACCCGGTCGATGTCCCGGGCCTGGTGCGCGACGTCGGCCGGCACTTCCTGGGCATTGACGTACAGTGTGCCCAGTGCCACGACCATCTGTTTGTCGATGAATACAAACAGGAGTTCTATCACGGCCTCTTCGCGTTCGTCGGCAGCACGTCGATCCGGCAGGATGTGAAATTCCCGGCCGTCGGCCAGAAGCCGCTGGAGAAGAAGGTCGAATTCATGTCGGTCTTCGTGCAAAAGCCGCTCACCGTCGGGCCGAAGCTGCCGGGCGGCACGGAGGTCGAGATTCCCACTTTCGGCAAGGGAGAGGAATTCGAGCAGCCGCCGGACAAGAAGACGCGATTTCCTGGCACGCCGAAATTCAACACGCTCAAGCTTCTGGCCGAGCAATTGCCGACGCCCGACAATCGGCTTTTTACGCGCAACATCGCCAACCGCCTGTGGTGGCTGGTCATGGGCCGCGGCCTGGTCGAGCCGCTTGATCTGGGGCATGCGGGCAATCCGCCTTCGCATCCGGAGCTGCTAGACCTATTGGCGAGCGAGCTGGCGGCGCATCAATTCGATATGCGGTGGCTGATTCGCGAGATTGTCCTGTCGCAGACCTATCAGCGGTCCAGCATGGTTTCCGAGGGATCCGCCGCGGACGACGCCGCTGCAGCAGTGCCGGCTGCGAAATACGCCGTCGCGCTCGAAAAACAGCTCGCGAGCGAACAGCTCTTGGCCAGCGTTCGCCAGGCGCTCGGCGATGGCAAGCCGCTGACCATCGACGTTGCCGACAAAAGTTGGACCGATTGGCAGGCGAAGTTTGACAAGGCCCTGGCCAATCCGCCGCGCGAGCCGGAAGTCGGCCACAACC
Organism: Planctomycetaceae bacterium; assembly: GCA_022614795.1. GTDB lineage: Bacteria > Planctomycetota > Planctomycetia > Pirellulales > Pirellulaceae > CAYLLN01. Next base: position 7,557 of record JAKEHX010000635.1, read on the forward strand.
CGACTGTGAAGGCGGCCCTGTTCTTCATGAACGATCCAACCTTGCTCGCCTGGATCAAGCCGGATGGCGAGAACCTCGCAGCCCGGCTCTTGAAGCAAGCGGACGCGTCCGCATTGGCCGATGAACTGTATTTATCGGTGCTATCGCGTCCGCCAAGCGAAGAAGAGAAGTCGGAAGTGGCCAGCTTTCTCGCCGCGCGCGCCGATCGCCGCGAGAAGGCGGTGACCAGCCTGATTTGGAGCTTGTTGGCGTCGAACGAGTTTTGCGTGAATCACTAGGACCTTGACCATGCTCGGTCCCAAGCTCCGCTTGGGACCGCAAGAATCGAAGCTCTGCTTCGCTGCCTCGCAAGGGAAGCAGAGCTTCCAGACGTGCGTTCCCAAGCAGAGCTTGGGAACGAGAGAAACGACGGATGTCCAACCATGGGATACGAACATCTCTGCACACCCTGCGAGCATCAACTCTCCCGCCGGGCCATCCTCGGCGCGGCTGGAGCGGTCGGACTGGGTGCGCTGCTCAAGCCGGCAGCCGCGGCGGAACTGGAAAAGAAGCATAAGCAGGTCCTGTTTATCTGGATCGACGGCGGCATGAGCCAGCTCGAAAGCTGGGACCCCAAGCCCAACACCGTTTTCGGCGGGCCGTTTCGGGCGATTCCGACCAGCGTGCCCGGTATTCACGTCAGCGAGCTGCTTCCCCGCTCGGCGAAGATCATGCAGCACCTGGCGATCATTCGCAGCGTGCACACGCAGGACAATTCGCACTCCGCCGGCGTGGCCCGCATCCAGCGGGGCGATCCCAAAAACCGCGGCGTCACATATCCCTACTTCGGCTCGGCGGTGGCAAAGTTCCTCGGTCCCGGCGAGAGCGGCCTGCCCCCTTACGTCTGGATCAAGCCCGGCAGCGGCGGGTTCATCCACCAGGATGCCGGCTTTCTCGGCCCCAAGTTCGGCGCGGTGGCGTTCGGCGACGGCAAGCCGCCGGAGAACCTGGTGCTGCACGAGTCGCTCACGCCCGAGGAAGACGACGAGCGGAACGCGCTCCGCCAGGCCGCCAACGCCCGCTATTCCAAAGGCCGCCGCAAACAGATGGGCGAGGCGACAAGCTACGTGTATGACGTGGCCCGCACACTCATGCGCCGGCAAGACCTCTTTGATACGTCGAAGTTCGACCCGCGCGACGTCGAGCGCTACGGCACGCATGAGATCGGCCGCCACATGCTCCAAGCCCGCAAAATGCTCGAAGCGGGCGTGACGTTCGTCAAAGTGAACAGCTACGGATGGGACACGCACGGCGACAATTTCAACGGACACTTGAGCTTGATGCCGAAGTTCGACCAGGCGTTCGCCGCGATCGTCAGCGATTTGGCCGACCGCGGTATGCTCGACAATGTCCTCGTGATCGCGATGAGCGAGTTCGGCCGCACGCCGCGGATCAACGGCCACGTCGGCCGCGACCACTGGCCCGAGGCTTGGTCGGTGGCGATGGCGGGCTGCGGCCTGAAGCGCGGCCTGGTCGTCGGCGAAACGAACGACAAGGGGACCTTCGTGAAAGGGGACGAGCACGATATCGGCGCGCTCTTTCACACCTGGTTCGCGGCCCTGGGAATCGACAGCAAGGCGGTCGAGTACGACAACAGCGGCCAGCCGCTGCCGATTGCCCACGATGGGATGCAGGCCGTTAAGGAGCTATTGGCATGATCGACTCCAAATCTCGTTCCCAAGCTCCGCTTGGGAACGCACGTCTGGAAGCTCCGCTTCCTGGGCCGTCAATGAAGCAGACAACCAATGACCCGCTCCCGATACCGCATCTTCGAAACCGACTATCCCTATTTCATGACCTGGACCATTGTAGGTTGGCTGCCGGTATTCACCCGCAACGAAGCGGTGGACATTATCTATGACTCCTGGCGGTACCTGCAACGCGAACGAGAACTGCTACTTTTTGGCTACGTAATCTTGGAGAATCACTTGCACCTGATTGCCTCCGCGCCTGAGCTTCCGAAGGCTGTCAAGGACTCGAAGTCGTTTACCGCTCGTTCTATCGTGGATTTGCTCGAACGGATATGCTGAAACGCTCCTTAAGCAACTGCGTTTCCACAAGCTGGCCCATAAGGAAGAGAGTGACTACCAGGTGTGGCAAGAAGGCAGCCATCCCGAGCAGATTCAGGGGGAGGCAATGATGCTACAAAAGCTGGAGTACATGCACAACAATCCGCTGGAGCGAGGATATGTGGACGATGCCCTGCATTGGCGGCATTCGAGTGCCCGAAACTATGCCGGACAGAGAGGGTTGATCGACGTTGTCACCGACTGGTAGAGCGAGATTGCGGGGCTTGCGAAGCAGAGCTTCGCGGACGTGCGTTCCCAAGCAGAGCTTGGGAACGAGAAAAAAACGAGACACACCATGAACGCCCAAGAACTACTCAAACAATACGAGCCGGCCAAGGACGCGAAGATCCTCACTGCCGACCCACAGGTACGCTCGGCTCGATTCAGCCCGTGCGGCAATCTGCTTGTGGCCGGCGGGTTCGACGGCCGCGTGCGGCGGTGGAATGTGGCGGATGATGCCGTGCCCGAATTGCCTGCTCTGGAAGGCCATCACGCCTGGATCGATGGGCTGGCGTTCCGTGGCGAAGGGGAGCTGCTTTTCACAGCGGATTCCTGGGGCCAGCTCACTTGCTGGACCGGCTATAGCGCCGAGAAGCCGGTTGTGAAATGGCGGCACGAGCTGGCCCATGACGGCTGGATTCGCGAAATCGCCGTCAGCCCCGACGGCCAGCGGCTGGCAAGCGGCGGCAGCGACCAGTACGTGCGACTGTGGTCGGCCGATAATGGCGAGAAGCAAGGTGAAATCCCCAGCGGCCGTGACGTGCTGCGCGTGCTGTGGCTGCCCGACGGCACGCTGCTGGCCGGCGACGACCGGGGCCTGGTGAAACACTTCAAAGACGACGGTTCGCTCATCCGCCAGTTCGATGCCTCGCCGCTTTACACGCTCAGCCGGCTGCAAGACGTGGGGGGCGTCCACTCGCTGGCGATCGACCGCGAGGGAAAGCTGCTCGCCGCCGGCGGCACGATTCCCAAAAACGGCGGCACGGTCACCGGCCCGCCGACGGTTTTTGTGTTCGACGTGGCGACGGGCGAGCAGAAGCACAAACTGACGCTCGGCGCCGACAGCGACTGCTACGTCGCCGACATCCACTTCCACGACGAAGGCTTTCTCTCGGCCGTCACCTACGGCACACCGGGAGCCGGACAACTGCTCTATGTCCTCCCCGGCGAAGACAAGCCCTTCTTTGCTAAGAAGATGTCGAACCTGCACAGCATCTCGTGGCATCCGGACGGCAAGCGGCTGGCGGTCGTGGCGACCAACACGGGCAGCAACGGCAACGGCCGGCCGCTGGACAAGGACGGAAACTACATTGGCAA
>JAKEHX010000636.1 GCA_022614795.1 Planctomycetaceae bacterium
AGTCGCCAGGCCGGCGCGCCAGGGAGTCGGGGGCGTCAGCTGAAGCCCCCATTCTTCGGTGAGCATCGTATCGACCCACTGGCGGCGGTCCTGCGTGATGACCTCGACGATGTTGTCGAGCGCGGCCCCCTCAAATCCCTTGTTGCGATAAATCTGGCGGACTTCCTCGCGCTCGCCGTCCGGGATGTGGTCGATGTGCATCTCTTCCATGCGGCGGAAACGCGCCACGAGCTGCTGCTCGGAGCGGGCGCGGAGGTAATTGCCGGCCGCCATGCTGAACCCGTCGGCCAGGACGTTGGCCAGTCCGAGCACGAACACCACCCCGTTCGACAGGCCGGCCCCTGCCGACCCGGCGACGATCGCAAAGGTGGTGATGGCGCCATCGACGGCCCCCAGCACGAAGTCGCCGAGGTAGCTGTGTTGTGTCGCGGCCGCGATGCGGTGCTTGATCGCTTCGGGGGTGTGCTCGGACTGGAGTTGTTTGGATGGCATGGAGGGATTGGGAGCTAGGGCTGGGGGGAATTGCTGACTGCCACTCAGCACGCCCACGCAAGCGTGGGACGTGGCACCCGAGATTCGGTCATCGAAGCTTTGCCCTGTAGCGGAATGGACCGAAGTCGATATCATAGACGGCGGTTCGCGTCGGCCCCGCAGGGAAGGTGGTCAGCCCCCCGATGCGTCGCGTCTCATCTTACGGACTCTTCACGGCTGCTTGCGCTGGCTTCGTGCTGGGGATGGGGGCCTTTACCTTCAACTACGCCGAAGGGACGAGCTATCTCTCGAACGACCCGGCCGCGTGCGTGAACTGCCACATCATGCGCGACCAGTACGACGGCTGGCGGAAGAGCACGCACCACGCGGCGGCGACTTGCAACGACTGCCACGTGCCGCACGATCTGGTCGGCAAGTACGCCACGAAGATCGAGCACGGCCTCCGGCACAGCAAGGGGTTCACGTTCCAGGACTTTCACGAGCCGATTCGGATCAAAGCGAGCAGCCTGGCGATTGTCGAGCACAACTGCGTTAGGTGCCACCAGTCGCTTGTGGCCGATCTGCCGACGCATGGGAACCAGGTGGATTGTGCGCATTGCCATAGCGGGATTGGGCATTCGGCGCGGCCGTAGGAGGGAAGGGCTGGGATTTGGGATTTCGGATTTCGGATTTGCGGCGGATGCTGCCTGGGTACTTGGTACTGAGTACTCGGTACTGCGTACCAAGTGCTAACCTCTGACTACTCATGTACTCACCTACTCACCACTCACACCACTCACCACTCACCTACTCACCACTCACCTACTCACCAACGACTACTCGTAACTTAGGTGTGCACCGATGATCAACCGATTGCCCAATGAGCCGCGGTTTGGGTGGCTGAAGTATCTGCTCATACTGTTGGTATTCGCAGCAGCCGGGTACGGCGTGATGTCGTTGTACCAGAACATCATGCTCCGCAAGCAGGAGGCACTGCAGACCTCGTTTGCCATCGTGAAGCTGACCGAAGAGACGCTCGATCCCAAGGAGTGGGGGAAGAATTTTCCGCGGCAGTACGACGCCTATTCGCGGACCGTCGATGTCCAGCGGACCAGGCACGGCGGCAGCGAGGCGTTCCAGAAGCTCGAGTCCGACCCGCTGCTGGCAACGATCTTCGCCGGCTATGCGTTCGGGGTCGATTACCGCGAGGAACGCGGCCACGCCTACATGCTGCGCGATCAGGACATGACCGAGCGGCTCAAGGTCGCCAAGCAACCGGGGGCGTGTCTGCAATGTCACGCTTCCGCACTTCAGGCGTATTGGGACGCGGGGGTCAAGGCAGGGGTGGCCAGCGACGCGGCGCATCGGCAGGAAGCAGTTTTGAAGGGGTTTGAATACGTTTGTGCCATGCCATACGCCGGGGCGCGCAAGCTGGTGCAGCATCCGGTCGGGTGCGTCGATTGCCACAATCCCGAGACGATGGCGCTGCGCGTCACGCGGCCCGGCTTTCTCTACGGCATTCGGGCGCTGGCCAAGTCGGACGAGGCGGTGCCGCATTTGCCGAGCATTGAGACTTGGCGGAAGGGGGAACGCAAGGAAGAGTACGACCCCAATCGCGACGCCAGCCGGCAGGAGCTGCGGTCGATGGCCTGCGGGCAGTGCCACGTCGAGTATTACTTCAAGGGCGAAGGCAAGCTCCTGACGTATCCTTGGAAGAATGGGCTGAAGGTCGAGCAGATCGAGAAGTACTACGACGACGAAGCCTGGGCAGACTGGAAGCACGCGCTGAGCGGGGCCGACGTGCTCAAGGCGCAGCACCCCGAGTTTGAAATGTGGTCGCAGGGAATTCACGCGCGCAGCGGGGTGGCGTGCGCCGATTGCCACATGCCGTATATCCGCGAGGGAGCGATCAAGATCAGCGACCACCACGTGCGCAGCCCCTTGCTCAACATTTCGCGGGCCTGCCAGCAGTGCCACAACTATGCCGAGGCGGAGATTCAGGCGCGGGCCGAGGCGATCCAGGATCGGACGAGCAAGCTGTTGGCGCGGGCCGAGGCGGCGACGGTCGATGCCATTCATGCGATTCAGTCGGCGGCGGGGGGCGGCGCGACCGATGAGTTGTTGGCGGCGGCTCGTAAGCTCCATCGGCAGGCGCAGTGGCGGACCGACTTTGTTGCCGCGGAGAATTCCAGCGGCTTTCATGCGCCGCAGGAGTCGGCGCGGATTCTGGGGGAGGCGATCGACCTGGCGCGGCAAAGCCAACTGGCGGCGGTGAAGGCGACCGGCGCCACGGGGGCCGAAGTGACCGAGCCGGCCGCTGCGTCGTCATTGTTAAAGGGCAAGGAGCCGGCTGGATCGGGCGGCGGCAGCCCGGCGGAAGACCCGGCGCCGGCGGCGGGGACTCGCTCGCCTGATGCTGGCGCAAGTGACAAGACCAGAGGTTAGTCGCCGGCAAGTGTTTGCAGCGATCCCGTCAAAAGCGAGTGAGCGGGTGAGATTCCGTGCAATAAACTGGGCCGCTGGCGCATCTATACATAATGATACAAGAGCATTATTTGCCAGTTTCAGGATTGTCGTTCGGGACAGGCAGCCAGGAGCGAAGCAACTGCCCGCGCATATATGCGCATACGCGCATATCGCCCGTTTTGTCGCAAGTTATTTCAGCATCATATGTTACGACAGATCTTGCCGTCCGAAAAAAAGCAGCTGATGCCATGCGCATGGCGGTCGGCCGACGAACCTGACGCCGGATCAGTCAGTCCATGACCGGCCACCGTGGCTCTACGCCCGCCGCGCGCCGATAGGTATGTTGAAGGAAAACGCCCCGAGTTTCGCGAGACAAGCCTTGCGCCAGACGTCTTGACGTCCAAGTGAACCGACGGCACACGGAGTGTGCCTACTACTTAACACCGTCGGCAAAGTCAGCCATGTCCAGCTCCCCTGCCCCAACTGCCGACTCCACACCCGAATCGCCCGAGCCGCTCAAGCCGTTCCGCATCCAGCTCGCCGAACGGATCAACCGGCTGCCGCAGTATGTGCTGGCGCGGGTGAATGCACTTTTGCACGAAAAGCGGAAGGCGGGGCAGGATGTGATCGACCTGGGGATGGGCAACCCCAGCGAGCCGCCGCAAGACGTGGTGATCGAGAAGCTGATGGAGGCGGCCCGCGATCCCAACAACCACGGCTACAGCAAAGCCAACGGCATCTTGAACTTGCGCCGCGAGGTGGCGGCCAAGTATTTCAAGAAGTTCGGCGTGCGGCTCGATCCCGAGAGTGAGGTGATCGTCACGATCGGCTCGAAGGAGGGTTTCAGCCACATGTGCCTGGCGGCGATGGGGGCGGGGGAGACGGCGATTATTCCCGCACCTTATTTCCCGGCCCACATGTACGCGATCGTGATGGCGTCGGGGAACGTGATCACGCTCGACGTCGCCGACAGCGAGAAATTCCTGTCGAACGTCGCCTATACGTGCCAGCACATGACGCCGCGGCCGAAGCTCCTCGTGGTCAATTACCCGCACAACCCGTCGAGCAAGACCGTCGAGCCGGAGTTTTACGTCGAGGTGGTCAAGCTGGCCCGCCGTTACGGCTTCATGGTGATCAGCGACTTCGCCTATGCCGACGTGGCGTTCGACGGTTACCAGCCGCCGAGCTTCCTCGCCGCGCCGGGGGCGAAGGAGGTGGGCGTCGAGTTCACCACCATGAGCAAGGGGTACAACATGGCCGGCTGGCGGGTCGGCTACTGCTGCGGCAATGCCGAGATGGTGCGGGCCCTGGGCATCATCAAGGGTTATTACGACTACGGCCTGTTTCAGGCGATTCAGATCGCGGCGATCGTCGCCCTGCGGCACACCGAAGCGGCGGTCGAGGCGCAAGCCCGTCTCTATCAGGATCGCAGGGATTTGCTGCTCGACGGCCTCCGCAAGCAGGGCTGGCAGGTGGAAACGCCGCGGGCCGGCATGTTCTGCTGGGCGAAGTACCCCGAGCCGTGGGCCGGCACGCTGTCGAGCCTCGATTTCTCGATGAAGATGCTGGAGGAGGCGAACGTGGCGGTCAGCCCGGGCAGCGGCTTCGGCGCGGCGGGCGAAGGGTACGTGCGAATGGCCCTCGTCGAAAACGAAAACCGCCTGCGACAGGCCCTGCGGCAGATGGGGCGCGTGCTGGGGGAGCGGAGCGGGAGGGGATTAGAGAAAGTCGGGACGTAGGATGAAAAGTCACTTGCACAGTGGCGCGTGTAGTGGTAATATTTTACCACAGACACGGATGTACTATTACATATGCCAAACTGGGACATCATCTGGGATTTGGACGATGACCCTTTGGGGAACGTTGCTCACATCGACGAACATGGAGTGACAAAAGACGAGGTTGCAGAAGTGCTGCGCGATCCGCTGACGATTGACGTGAGCCGGTCGTCGGGCAATCCAATCGCCTTTGGAATCACAAGCAGTGGCAGATCGCTTGCGGTCCTGTTCGAGCAAGTCGATGACGACCGCGTTTATCCTCTCACCGCATACGATGTCGAATTCTGAGAGCATGAGTTTGCAAGCTGGATTGAGTCAGCGTAATGCCCACGGAGAGGCCTAGTTTCTCCGACGAGTCATGTAACCTTCCTATCGTTGTTTCGTAGTTCTTTGAGTCATGTAACCTTTGACCTTCCGCAGTTGACTAGCCGCGGCCACATTGGAAGCTCTAAGGCGACAAATGTCGCCTTGACCTTGAGATGTTCTTTCCGCGGCTGATTGACCGCGGACAGAATTGAACCCAAAGGACTCCCCACGCCCGGCCACGCCGGGAGGAGTTCCATGAAACGCAACATCAAGCACACCACGCGCGACAGATACTTGACCCCTGAAGAAGGGGCGAAGTACCGCGCCATTCGCCAGCAGATTGAGGCCGAAAAACCCGAAATCGCCGCGCGCATTCGCCGGCAGTTGGTCGCCATATCGTCGATCCAGAAGGTCTTTGAACAACTCCGCGAAATCCGCGAAACGAAGGGTTTGAGTCTGCGCGACGTGCAGGATTTGACCGGCATCGACGCTTCGGCACTGTCGAAGCTCGAACGGGGTGAACGGGAGAATTTCACGGTCGATACGCTGGTGCGATATGCCCAGGCACTGGGGAAGCAAGTCGCGGTCAGTGTCTCGGATGGTTAGCAGTCAGCAAATCGGATCTTAGCTGGGAGCAAACCTGCTCCCGGTGCATGGCAGATTGACGACCAAATTCGGCACACCGGGGGACTAGGTTTGGTCCCGGCTAAGGGAGGAAACGCGAAGTATCCGCCTCCTAGCCCCCGTCCGCCCAAACGCTACAATTCGCTGAATTTGCCGCATCCACCCAGGCGAGGCAGAGCGTCGCGGGAGTTTCGTCCCACGCGGAGCCTGGACGGAGTGAGCGGTAAATCGACTCAAGAAACGAAAAAGGAGGTCTCTTGCTCGCCGCAACAAGAGGCCTCCCGTAGTTGGCTGTTTCGGACGTCGGTTGCCCTTCGCCCGAAGACCCACAGCCGTTAGTTCGTATCGGAACACCCTCGTTGCGGGCTTTAGGCAGTAGCCGAGTGCCCCACGATTCGACATAGGATTCACGATCACCACTCACCACTCACCACTCACAACCGGCAAAGTGGGTGAGAGGCGAGTGGTACAGAAGACAAGCATGACACAGCCAGCAAAGCTTGCCCTGGAAGATGGCACGGTATTCACCGGAATCTCGTTCGGCGCGGCCGGCGAGGTCGACGGCGAAGTCTGTTTCAACACGTCGATGACCGGCTATCAGGAAATCCTTACCGATCCCAGCTATCGCGGGCAGATCGTGACGATGACCTACACCGAAATGGGCAACTACGGCGTCAACCGCGAGGATGTCGAGAGCGCGCGGCCGCATTTGGCGGGTTTCGTCGTGAAGGAATTTGCCGAGCGGCCGAGCAACTTTCGCGCAGAAGATTCGCTCGATGCGTATCTGAAGCGATACCAGATTCCCGGACTGTCGGGCATTGATACGCGGGCGCTCGTGCGCAAGCTCCGCACGCAGGGGGCGATGAAGGGAGTGCTGTCGAGCACCGATTTGGACGACGCGAGCCTGGTGCGCAAGGCCAAGGCCAGCCCGGGACTGGTGGGCCGCGACCTCGTGCGGGAAGTCATTCCCGACAGCGCGTGCCAGTGGGACCGCGGCTTGTCAAAATGGGCAAAGCTGCCGGCCCTTGCGAACCCGGCGTTCCCTGAGGCGGAGTTTCACGTGGTCGCCCTCGATTACGGCATGAAGTGGAACATCGCCCGGCACTTGCGCGACGAGGGGTGCCGCGTGACCGTTCTGCCTGGAACCGCGACAGCAGAAGAAGTGCTCAGCCACAAGCCCGATGGCGTGTTTCTGAGCAATGGCCCCGGCGACCCGGAGCCGCTCGACTATGCTCAGAACTGCATCCGCGGAGTGCTGGGCAAGGTGCCGGTATTCGGCATTTGCCTGGGGCATCAACTCTTGGGGCTGGCCTGCGGGGCCAAGACTTTCAAGCTCAAGTTCGGGCATCGCGGCGCCAACCAGCCGGTGCTCAATACCGATTCCGGCAAGGTCGAGATCACGGCCCAGAATCACGGCTTTGCAGTCGAGGAGGCGACGCTTCCCTCGTGCCTGGAGATCACGCACCGCAACTTGAACGACAACACGGTGGCCGGCCTGCGGCACAAAGACGTGCCGGCGTTCAGCGTGCAGTATCACCCGGAGTCATCTTCGGGGCCGCACGACAGCCGCTATTTGTTCCGGCAGTTCCGCGAGATGATGGCGAGTGGGGCAGGTTTGCAACCTGCCAAGCAGGGACGGGCAGGTTAACCTGCCCCACTTACTTCGGCCGCGAAGTCGCTGCCCGCTTTCGGTTGCCGCCGTGTGCGTCCGTCAGCACCTCGACGACCTTGCCGGGATACGTGCGCTGTGCCTGTCGGACCAGCGTGGGATCGTTGGGAGCGAACATCAGCTTGAAGGCCCGGCGGCCGGAGTGCTTGAGGCCCGTGGAGAACGAAACGTCCAGACGTTCCGCCGGCTCAAGCTGATAGAAGAGGGCTTGAAAGAGCCGCTCGACGGGCAGATCGGTCACCGCGGTGACCGGTTCCGCTTCGGTGACGGCCTCGGAAAGTTGAGCGATCGTTTCGGCGCCAGCCTTCTCGATCATTTCGGCCACCCAGTCCGGCGGCTGGTCGGCCGCGCGGCCGACGAGCGGGATGTTCGCCAGCTCGCGCGGCACGACATCATAGATCGTCATCCGGCCCGAAGCGGCCAGGGCCCGCAGCACCAGGAAGGGATCGTTGCCAAACCGGGCCATCCCTTCGCGCGGGACGATGATCATTTGGGTGTAAACGCGGCCGCCGCCTCGGCCGCTATATTCGGCGCCGGCGAGCGTCGTTTGCGAAACGCAGAATGCATGGCCCAGCGAATGAAAGTTGATGCTGGTCGCTCCCGGTTGCTCGAGCCAGAGCGAGTCGTGAGCCGGGCCCCAGGTCGTCAGCTCCTTGGCCAGTTCTTCCGACACGCCCGGGCTGCGCGCGGCAAGCTGATATCCATCCAGCCGCTCGCTGCGGACCGACGTGAAAATGGCCTGTTCCAGTCGCATGACTCAGTGGGGCAGGAATTCAACCTGCCGCGGACGGTGTTCCTAAGTTTCCAACTCATCCAGCAGCCACTTGAACGGTTCGATGAGTCCCCGCGGTTCAATGCGCAAAGGGACATGGACCCGGCCGCCGGCGTCGTTGCGGAATCCCACTGCGCCCGCGACGCCCACGGCGAAGAACCGATGCCTCTTGAGCCGCTCGCGACACTGCTGGAACAGCCCCGGGGTGTGGCGCCGGGCAAATGCCGAGGGGTCTTCGAAGCAGTTCTCGCACTGGTCACCCTTGGTGAAGACCATGGCGATGGGGCGTTCCGGCCAGCCGGTCCGCTTGTCGTTTACGAGCTCGCAGAGATAGCTGACGAGCTTCATCGTGTGGAAGTCTTCTTCACTTTGGCCGCTTTCGGCGCTGGGCGCATCGATCAGGATCATCACGCCCGCGCACTTCGTGAGGAACGCGTGAATGACGGGAAACGTGTGAGGATGATCGACTTCTTCGAGCAAGGCCTCGCCCGCCAGGTCGGGCATAATCAATTCGGCCGGCTTGCCCCGCTTGCGGAGCACCTGGCAGTGAATCCAGTTCCAGCGATCGGGCTCGTTCGGGGTCTTGTTCGGAAACTCGCAGCGCGACAGGGCCGCCATCGCGTGCTGCTGGAGCTTAATGGAAAACGCACCGCGGGCCAGGAGCTGCATGTCCTCGATTTGCCGCGAGAGCATGTCGGTGAGCATGCCCAGGTAAACAGTTTTGCCCGCGCCGGAGGGACCGATCGCGGCAATCATTCGCGGTTGGATTTTGTGCGTGTTGGCCTGATGCGCCAGCGCCATCGGAGCGTGGCAATGCCGGCACACTTCGGAGTCGAATGTGTTTCCGCCGTCACAGATGTAACACGGACATTGGACCGTGTAGGCCATCAATCGAAACGAATCCATTTCGACGGCACCGGGTCTCATGCGCTGGCCTCCTCTTGCGGTTGCTCTTGCTCGGGAGCAGCGGACGGCGCGGGCACGTCCATGCCGCTGCCGGGCAGCACGACATCACAGAACCCGAGCGCACAGCGGAAGCCGATGTTGTGCTTCCTGGCCAAGGGAGTCTCGCCGCTTTGGAACTGGCAGCTCGCTTGCGGGTCGAAATACGTGTCGTACGCGCCGCCGCGAATCGCTTTCAGCGGCATGGTGGTTTCTATCTTGCGCCCCACTGGCTCCCAGTTGCCGAACGTCGAGCTGGTCCACTCCCAGGTATTGCCGACGAGTTGTTGGACGCCCCCCACACTGGCCCCGCCGGGCGAGGCGGTGACCGACACGGTACTGTTGACGCTATTGCCCCACATGTTCGCCACTCGTCGGTCCATCGCTTCTCCCCAGGGAAATTTTTTCTGGACAGGCTTGTCGGCGTCGGTCATGACGGGCCAGCTGCCCGCTTTAACCCACTCGGGATCGGTCGGCAATCGTTTGCCCACCCAGCGCGCGAACGCGGCCGCTTCGTACCAGCAGACGCCGACGACCGGATGGTCCTCTTTGCCGGCGGGGAGCTTGCCGTTCTGCCAGTATCGTGGTCCGGGCTGCCCGGTTTGATCGGTAAACCCCAGAACGGCCGGCCAGATCGACTCGTCCCACAAGGCCATCTGCTCGTAGCCGCCGGCCTCGACGAACTGCTGGAACTGGCCGTTGGTGACGGGATAGCGATCGAGGAAATAGCCGTCGACCTGCACCAGGCGCTCGCCGCGCGGTTTTTCGGATTCTTCCAGATCTTCGTAGCAGCGGGCCCGCATGTTGACGATGCCTTGCGGCACGATCGCCATCGCTTCGTCCAGCGCCACTTGCGCCGCTGCCAGATCGGAATCGTTCAGGTTGGCTGCGATTTGCGGCCGCAGGAGCAAGGCCTCGCGGCCCTGCGCGATCATCTGCTCCACGAGGCTGTCGTCGGAGGGTGCACGGCGTGCCGTCGGTGGACGCGGCGTATTCTTCGGCGGCGACCAGTCTTCCATCGGAGCCGCGGCGCGCTCCTTCCGCACCTCGGCTTTGGTTTTCGGACGCGACCACCAGCTTGGATTGCGAATGGCCAGCGCGCACATTGCGCCCGCCGCGCCAATCGCGCCAAACGAGAACTGGCCCAGCAGCCAGCCCAGCAGCAAGCTGAGAGGCACTGCGGCTGCCAGGAAGCAGTTAGGGGTCAGGAATCGTCGCATGACGCTCAATCCGTAAGGGCCACTGCCACTGTGGGGAGAAAGCAACCGCGCTGGTTGCCAGTCGTGCCCGCTGCGTGGCAGTGTTCGGAAGGCGGCCAGCCGCTGGCGGGCCGCCCGAGGGACGTTATTTCTTCACTTTCCGCCGCTGGGCGACATCTTTTTGAAGTCGTGCAAATTGAGCCATGACCGAGCTGACCACGGGGTCAGAGCCGGAAGGGGCTTCATCCACGTGCGTCTGCGTCGGACGGACCAGGGTAACTGCGGGATTGCTGCGAGTGTGAGTATGTGCCAGCGTGATCGATTCGCGGCGTTGTTCGCCTTCCCCGACGCCCATCAGCTCGCCTTGCTGCTCGACCAGTTGGCGGAGCAACTTGAGCTCGGTTTGCAGCTCGTCGCGAGAGTCGGTCAGCTCGCGCTTTTGCTGGGCGACCGTCTCTTGCAGGTCCTGGGCCCGGCTGCGGACCAGCTCCAGCTCGGCTTCGAGCTCGGCCCGTTCCTTCTCCAGGGCCAGGAACCGTTCGCTGGCTTCCGGCGAGCCGGCGGCAACCGCGGACAGATCGCTGCGGGCGGCGGCCGCCCGATCGATCGCGCCGGTAAGCTCCGAGCGCGTCCGTTCGAGATTGCGCTTGAGTTCGGCCAGCTCATGCAGCAGCGGACCGTTTGATTCGCCTCCCCCGCCCCCGCCGGCAATCTGGGCGGGAATTGCCGCGACGTGGCGGCGCAGCTCGGCCAGTTCGCCGAGAAGCGGAGTGACAACGTCGGCACCGCCGCCGCCGCCACCCTGTGCCTGGAGCACTTCGCATCGCCGCCGCAGCTCCTCGCGTTCGCTTTCGGTTTGCTTGAGTCGGTCCAATAGCTTGGCGGTCTGCCGCTCCTCGCGGTCACGGCCTTCCTCGCGCTCCCGATCGAGTTGCTCACGCAAGCCGCGCAGCTCGCTCAGCGCCTCGCGCATCTGCACCTCTTGTTGCTCCAGTTGGTGCGAGAGCCGTCCGATTTCCTTCCGCTGATCTGCCAGCTGGCGACCGCGCTCGGCCAGCCGCTTGCGGCCCTCCTCCACTTCGTCGGCCTTGAGCTCCAGTTCGCTGCGGACGCGGTCGAGATCGCCAAACAACTCCTGGACCAGCTGGTCCAGGGCCGTACATTCGTGTCGCAGTTCCGCCGCGGCCATTTCAATCGGCCGCCACGAAGCCGCGAGCGATCCCGATGCGAGGGGCGTGGCAGTCACGGTATTCGCGCTTTCCAGAGGGACAAGGAACCCGCCGCCCAGGCGGCGGTTGGTAAAACATAGGTTGTGCGGCGCGAGCCGAACGAGTCCAGCACCAGGGCTGTGAGCGCCTTTCCGTCCGCGCCGGCGGATTGTGTGGAGATACCATCCGCCAGCAGAAACCTAGGTCAGAAAGTACTCGTCGGCAAACCATGCTCCCTGCCCCCCGTCCTCATTACTTGACTGCCGTGCATCCTCCCTACCACCCCTATAGCTCCACCCACCTTGCTGACCTGAGAATTCGGGTAATGATGATGCCCGTTGCCGGATGGGTTTGGCGCGATCCCAATCGCCGGTAATCTCCAGTGCTAGCCCGTAGGCCAGTGAGCTCCGTTTGACCAAATCCAAGAAGCAGCCGCCCGTAGCCCCGCTGCCGGACGCGAATGAGTCGCGTGGCGCTGTCGCAGTGACGGTCGTGTGGATGTTGCTGGCCCTAAGCTGCCTGGCCGCGCAACTGGTGGCCCTGGTGACCTGGCTGTTCGCGCGCGGGGCCGGCATTCCCGCGGACCGGCCGAATGCCTTGCTCCTGGTGCCGACGACGCTCATGATGGTGGCCCTGCTCACCGGCATTCTGCTGGTGAGCATCACTCCCTTGGTCTATCGCATTCGCCGCTCGCCACCGCCGATGGCAATTACGGTCGCGGCAATTGTCATTGCCATATCTCCGCTGATCGGGATGGCAGTGGTTGCCCTGATCGGCTAGCCAGTTCCATGTTCAAAGTTCAAGGTTCAAGGTACGTTGAACCTTTGAACGAAAAACAGATGACCGACTATCTTCGCGAAACGCACCACGAGTTTGAAGCTGCTGCCGAGCAGGCCCTGGCCGACTCCAACCTCCAGCGGATTTTGGGCCAGCTCGGCGACACGCTCGGCCAGCGCAACCGCGACGCCTTTGCGGCTTTGCCCAATTCGTCGCTGATCCGCGAGCGGGCCCGCGCGATCAAGGATCACACGCTGGCCGACCTGCACGTGCATTTGCTAGCGCTCGAGCGCAGCGTCCTGGCCCGCGGCGGCCACGTCCACTGGGCCGACGACGGCACGTCGGCCTGCCGGGCGATCGTCGAAATCTGCCGCCGGCGGGCGGCGAAGGTGGTTGTCAAATCGAAGTCAATGACCAGCGAAGAGATCCACCTCAATCACGTCCTCGAGGAGGCGGGGATCGAAACGGTGGAGACCGATTTGGGTGAATACATCATCCAGCTTGCCGGGCATCGGCCGTCGCACATCGTCGGCCCCGCTGTCCATCTCTCCGCCCAACAAATCGCCGAGATTCTCAGCAAACCGGCCGGCGAGCGGCTGCCGGCCGAGCGCGAAGTGCTGGCCGGGTTCGCCCGCAAGGCTCTGCGGCAGAAGTTCGCCGAAGCCGACGTGGGCATTTCGGGCGTAAACTTTGCCATTGCGGAAACCGGCTCGATCGTGCTCGTCACCAATGAAGGGAATGGCCGCCTGACGTGTGCCCTGCCCAAGTGCCATATCGCCGTGATGGGCATCGAGAAGGTGATCCCCAAGCTCGCCGATCTGCCGTACTTCCTGAAAGTGCTCGCCCGGGCAGCGACGGGACAGAAGCTGTCGGTTTATACGCAGCTCATTACTGGTCCGCGCCAGCCGGGCGAGCTCGATGGTCCGGACGAGCTGCATCTGGTGATCCTCGACAACGGGCGCTCGCGGATTCTCGGCAGCCCGCTGCGCGAAAGCTTGTTCTGCATTCGCTGCGGGGCGTGCCTCAACGCCTGTCCCATCTACCGTAGCGTCGGCGGACATTCCTATGGCGGCGTTTATGCCGGGCCGATCGGGGCCGTGCTCACGCCGCTTTACGACGGTCTGGCGGCCAACCATCACCTGCCGCACGCATCGAGCCTCTGCGGGGCGTGCCAGGCCGCCTGCCCGGTCAAGATTCAGATTCCCGAGATGCTGATCAAGCTCCGCGAGCAATTGCACGACGAACCCGGGCACATGAGCCGGCTCGAATCGATGGCGTATGGAATGTGGGCGAGAACGCTTCGGATGCCGTGGTTTTATCGCTTGGGAACGTGGCTGGCCACGCGGACCATCGGCCGGTTCAAGCGCGGCGACCCGTGGCTGAAAAGGCTGCCAGGAAAACTGCACGGCTGGACTGCGAAACGCGATTTCCCCGCACCCGCATCCGAGCGTTTCCGCGACTGGTGGAACTCGCCCGCTTCCCGGGAGGAGGTGCGCGATGAGCCGTGATGCATTTCTCGCGCGCGTCCGCCAGGCGGCCGAAATGGGACGGGCCTACCGCGTGCACCTGCACGACGTGCCGGAAAACATCGGCTACGTCGGCGTCGAAGAGGACCTCGCGCTACGTTTCGCCGCCGAGGTTGACGAGGTCGGCGGACAGTCGTACCTCGTGCAC
>JAKEHX010000637.1 GCA_022614795.1 Planctomycetaceae bacterium
ATGGGCGATGCACTTGGCGAAAGGCCCAGGTTGGCGAGCAAATCGAGGCTGGCGGCCAGGCCGATCATGCCAGAGGAATTCTGCGTTCCCCCTTCATACCTCGCAGCTGCCGGCTTGAGGGTGAGATCGATCCGCGTGTAGTCGCTGCCGGCGACGACGCTGTTCCAGCCGCAATTCAGCGGCCGCAGCAGATTGAGATGGTCTTGCTTCACGAACAACAGGCCCGCTCCTTCGGGACCGAGCATCCATTTGTGGCCGTCGGCGGCGAGGAAATCGACCCCCGCCGCATGCACATCCAGCGGAAAGACACCCAGACCCTGGATCGCGTCGAGAAAAAACAAACAGCCCCGGCGGCGGCAAAGTTCGCCAACGGCCGCCGGATCGATCCGCCACCCGGTGGCATAGCCGACCCAGCTCACCGAGACGATTTTCGTCCGCGCGTCGCACGCCGCGGCAATCTCGTCCAGATCGACAACGCCCCCACTGACCGCCACGCGGCGCGTTTCTACCCCGCGGCTGGCCAGGTTCATCCAGGGATACTGGTTCGAGGGAAACTCGTTAACCAGGGTCACGATATTATCTCCCTCGCGCCAAGGGTATCCCTCCGCTACCAGGCTGATGCCCGTGGTTGTATTCGGGACCAGGCCGATCTCCGCCGGTTGGGCCCCGATAAGTCTGGCGGCGGTCGCCCGGAGCTGTTCGATCCGCGCGGCCCACTCGTGCCAGGCGACGTCTCCCTGCTCGGTTGCCTGGGTCAACCAGGTCTGGATCGCGTCGCGCGTTGGAGCGGGCAGCGGGGCGACCGCGGCATGGTCAAAGTAAGCCAGCCGCTGAGCAATGGGCATCAGCCCACGCAGGCGGCCGGGCAAAACGGACGGGTCGGGCGCGCGGTGCGAATTGGCGGCAAAACCGGCACGATCGTCTGCTTTGGCCATCGGCTGAGTGGCGAAATCGGGCGGGCTAACGAGGCTCCCAAAAAGCTCGTAGCCCCCGGTGGAAGGATACGTGACAGCGGCTTTGCTCGAATTATACTAGTGGCGGTCAGCAGAAGTAGATATTGGGTGGGCTGTGCACCACGAGGAAGTTCTCCGAATGCCCAAGGCGCTGTGCATGTCGGGGATGGCCGTCGCCATCCTCATAGCGATGTTGTTCATTGCCGACTTGGCAGTGCCCGAGCAGATGGCCCCGTTTCGGAAGGCCAGCGTGCTGATGGACATTGCGATGATCGTCTGCGCCGTGATGCTCTTCGTGGCCAGTTGGTTTACGTTCCGCGAGCAGGTGTAGTGCGGCAGTCGTTCCGCTCGCCAGAGTTCAGGCGGAATATCCTGAAGTCTGGCGACTTCAGCTACGTGTTTGAAACCCACTAAGCCGCGGAACGCAGCACCGATCGCGTCGGCACAGCCGAGCGTCCCTTGAGCGACTGGCGGGCGAGTTGGCCGAGAGTGGCCACCGTTACGCGACCCAAGGCACGCTGCGCACTTACATACGCGAGCGTTCGCTCAATCGCGGCCAAACCGTCGGCACAGGCAGCGATCAAGCGCGGGGCGTCGATCGCCAGGTGCAACTGACTGCCGCGAGCGATGGCCCGCTGAGTTTCGCGACGAATTCGCCAGCCGGAAGAAATCCACCAACCGGCGCGGGGCGGAATGGACCAGGCCGCGGGGGCTTGCCAGATTCCAAAGCGGATCGGCGGCGGCGCGAGTTTGCGGGCCAGCGAAGCGGAATCGACTGCGGGGTGGCGCACGGCTGTGATGCCATGGCCGAGGAGCAAATCGAGGTCGAGGACCTGCTCGACATTGCGCAGGGCCAGCGTTGTAACGGGAATGCCAACCTGCCGAGGGCCATCGAAGCGGCGGGCCAGTTCACGGTCGAGCCGGGTGCGACCGGCTCCGTAACCGATCCAGGTTCGATCGCCGAGGACCGCGAGTTCGTGGCCGACTCCGGCCGCGAGAACCTGGTCCGAAGCTGCCGAATGGAGCGGATCGGCCACGGCCCACGTCGCGGGCACGCCATGCCGGGCCGTCATGGCAATCAGCCGCGAGCGCGCCTCGTCCAATTGCTGTTCGCCAAACTGGTCGCGCTGCTCGATATCCAGCTCCAAGTCGATCGAAATGACCACCAGCCCGCCGCTTGCCGTCGCTTGCTCATCCATCCCGCCACCTCGCTCTTGAAAGACCCGCCTGCATTCAGCATCGGATGCAGCAAATGCCGGGCTCGAAGGTGGAAAATGGCAGCGCTCTAATCGCTACGTCGGTCAAACCGCCGTGGCTGGATAGAACCCATGTGGGTCGGTTATGATTGGAGCATTCCACTCGCATTCCAAACGCCTACCTGACGGCCGAACTTCGGCTCGTCGCAATTCTCGTCTCGGAGACATGTTATGGCTCGCAGAAACCGTCGTCAGTTCCTTAAGGATTCGATGTTCGTCGCTGCGTCGGCGGCGATGAGCGCCTCCTCGGGCCGCACGTCGCTCGCCCAGGAAGGGCAGAGCAAAAGTGCCAATGAGAAGCTGAATGTGGCGGTTGTGGGGGTCAATGGTCGCGGCGGCAGCCATTACCGGTTTTTCTCCGGACGAAAGGACACCGTTGTTTCTTACGTGGTCGACGTGGACAGCAAGATCGGCAACAGTCGGGCGGCCGAGATCGAGAAGCGCCAGGCTTTCAAGCCGAAATTTGTCGAAGACATCCGCCAGATGCTCGACGACAAGAGCGTCGATATCGTTTCGATCGCCACCCCTAACCATTGGCATGCGTTGATGGCAATCTTGTCGATGCAGGCCGGTAAGGATGTCTATGTCGAAAAACCGGTGAGCCACAACGTGAGCGAGGGCCGCCGGGCCGTCGAGGCGGCCCGCAAGTATCAGAAGATCTGCCAGTGTGGCACCCAAAGCCGCAGCAATCCCGGCATGATCGAATTCATCAAGTACGTCCGGTCGGGCCAGATCGGCGACGTCAAAGTCGCCCGCGGGCTGTGCTACAAGCTGCGGCCGTCGATCGGTCCGCGGGAGGAGACGAAAGTCCCCTCGCACATCAACTACGACCTCTGGTGCGGTCCGGCGCCGCTGGCCCCTTCGACCCGCAACAACCCGAAGAACGGCCCCGTGCATTACGACTGGCACTGGATCTGGGACTACGGCAACGGCGACCTCGGGAACCAGGGAATTCACCAGATGGAC
>JAKEHX010000638.1 GCA_022614795.1 Planctomycetaceae bacterium
ACAAGTGGGGAACCGCCGACAACCTGGCTGGCTGGTGCGAAAGAGACTTGCGGGGCGGATGGCGATTTCAATATCGGTTCGAGTGGCTCGCAGTATCTGTTCATTTATGGCATGACAGTGGTTGGCCATAACAGTGGGACCTTCGGGAACGATATCAATGTGGCGACCGCCACGGGTTTCGACGTGACGGTTCACATCGACATGGACACTTGCACGCTGTCAGTTCCTGGAACGAACACTGGCAATATAATCAATCTTAGTCAAAGCACGTCTCACAATTCCGGTGGCGCAAGCTCGGCCTATCGCAACTGTACGTTCAACACGCCTAACAGCACCGGCAGCGCAGCGGCAATTGGCCTGGGTCAGTCAGTCACGCTCATCAATGCAACGATCGGCTTCGCCGGAGCTAACAAGCGGACAGTGCTGTTCTCGTATGACTTCATCGAGGGCCGGGCGAACATAATTGACAGCGACCTCTCCGGCTACAACACGACATCCGGCGCCTATTTTGCGCTTGGCCAAGTCTATGGGCCTATCTTTCTCATCAACTGCAAACTCAGCAGCACACCCTCGCTTGTGACTGGGACATTTCCCGATGCTCGCTCCGGTTCGTTGACGGTCATTAACTGCGATAGCGGCGACACGCACAACGTCTTTGAGTACCGCAACCGCCAGGGAACGCTGACGGAAAACACCGCGATCTTCGCCAACAACGGCGCACAGTTCAACGGCCTGGGAATCTCCTGGGAAATCGTCACCACGTCGGCATGTTCCGAGGCCAACCCCTTTGTGGCGCCGTGGTGCCATCGCTGGTCAACCGCTACAGGTTCGCAGGATTTGCACCTGCAATTGATCCGCGACAGCTTGACGGATTACACGAATCGCGAGGTGTACGGCGAATTTGAAACGCTAGAAAACGCGAGCTTTCCCAACGGCACTCTGAGCACAACCAGGAATACAAAACCATTTGCTGGGACTGGTGTCGATCTAACGAACAGCTCGGAGGCGTGGACGGAAACCCTGGCCAACGATAACGAGATGGAGTGTCGCGTGACGCGGACGCTGGCGGAGAAGTCACTGATTCGAGCGCGGCTAATCGTGGGCGTCGCCAGCACGACGCTCTACGTTGACCCGTCGGTGCGGATCGGGAGCCAAGGGGCGAATCCGCCGACGCGGTGGAGCTGCGAAGGGGCCTTTAACGCTGAGCCGAGTGCGAGCGGCGGTGGAGGCGGGGGCCTTAAACTCGTAGGCGCAGGAGGGCTGGCCGGATGACTTATCGCGGCGATATACGCTTGGGCGAAACCTTGGACGTAAAGTTCACGACGCGGCGGTTCTCGACCGGCGCCCCATTTACGCTGGCCGGCACTCCGGCAATCTCAGCCTATGT
This sequence comes from Planctomycetaceae bacterium, assembly GCA_022614795.1. Lineage (GTDB taxonomy): Bacteria > Planctomycetota > Planctomycetia > Pirellulales > Pirellulaceae > CAYLLN01. Next base: position 1,388 of record JAKEHX010000638.1, read on the forward strand.
TGGCAACGGCACGACGGAGATCACGGCCGGGATCACGCTGACCGTCGATTTCGACGCGCGGACCGGCTTGAACAATGTGCGCGTAGTCGCATCAGGCGCGAACGGCTTTGCGACGGCTACCAATGTGCAACTCGTCATCACGGCCGGGACCGTGGACAGCGTGTCTGTCGTGGGGGAAGTGGTTGCGGAGTTTTCGATTGAGAACCGCTCGGCACTGATGCCGGCAACGGCTGGAAGTACGCTCGCGGTCGCGAGCGGGCGGGCTAATGCTGACGTAACGCATATTGCCACGGCCGCCGTGAGCGCGAGCGCGGCCCAACTTGGCGTCAACGTCGTTCAGGCTGGCGCTACGGCTTGGGGCAGCGGAGCCATTACAGCGGGTAGTATCGCCACGGGAGCCATCACTAGCGCCAAGTTCGCCGCTGGGGCCATTGATGCCGCTGCCATCGCAGACGATGCCATCACCGATGCCAAGGTGGCCAGTGATGTGACGATTGCCAGCGTGACCGGGGCAGTTGGTAGCGTGACGGGGACACTCGGCTCGCTCGCTCCGCAAGCCAAGGCCGACGTGCAAGCCGAAGCCGAAAAGGCGCTGCGAACGTATCACTTAGATCACCTGATTGAGTCGGCAGACCCCGGCAGTATCGTGGCCAATTCTTCGCTGTGGGCCGCCTTGACGAGCAAGAGCGCCACCCCGGCTTATTCGAGCTACGTCAACACGACGGATTCGTTGGAGGCCCAGCGGGACAATGTGGGGACGGCAGGCGCAGGACTCACCGCTATCGACCTCCCAGACCAGACGATGAACATTACCGGCAGTCTGTCGGGCAGTGTGGGGAGCGTGACGGGCAGCGTCGGTGGAAATGTCACTGGGTCAATCGGTTCATTGGCAACGCAGGCCAAGGCCGATGTGAATGCGGAAATGTTGAATGTGGTGAATGTGGTTGCGTTGATTGATGGGAAGACGATTGTGCAATCGCTAATTTACATCGGGGCCAGCGCGACGGGGCGAGTAAGCGGCGCTGGGACAGGGACCGAAGTATTCAAGGGCTTAGACGAATCTACAACGCGGCTGACCATCACGGTCGATTCTTCCGGCAACAGGACGGACATCGTCTATGGCTAGTGCCAAGGATACGTTTGAATCAAAGACGTTTGCGGCAAATACGTTTGCAAGTGGGACGTGGCGCGGGGTAGGTGGAGTTGTGGCGCCCACCATAGTCCCACTCCGTTCCGCCGCTTCCGCCATTTATCAATCTGGCTCCGCTCAGTCCGTCGCCTACCAATCCGGCAGTGAAGCCTCCGGCATTTACCAATGAGCAACTTCCGTGAAGCGAACATCGTCGCCGAAACTCCGGTCATTTTGCTTGACCGGATCGAGCTGGCGGGCGTCGTCTCAGTCATTGCCGACATCACGAATGTCAAGACGCGGATTTTCCAGTACGCGAGCTACCAACAGGCGGTGGACGACGCCAGCGGAACAGAAATCGGGACTGAGATCGCCACGCTGGCCGCCGCCTGCATGTTCAACGCACTGCAAACGGATGCGATGTGGGGCAACAGAGACAAGCTGGGCTACAACTGCCGACTCACGATCACGGCGGCGCGGTTCCCGTCTGGCGGAAAATACTATCGAGCGTGCAATGTGGTTCAGCCGTCAGCAGTGGGCGCTGAACCAGTGACGCTCAAGCCTTGGATTTTGTACGCGCTCCCGAGCGCGATCGATTAAATGAAAAAGCCAGGCCGTCCGCAGAAGTTTACAGCTATTCGCCGCGCGGCGTTTTTGGTGAGCCTAAGAACGTATGGGCTCCTGAAACGCGCCGCTGAAGCGGTCGGCGTGAGTTACCGGACGGTCAGGAGTTATGTGGAATCCGATCCAGAGTTTGCCTCGCAAGTTGCGGCTGCTGATGAAGCCGGGGTCGATGACCTGGAAATGAAGGCGACGGACGTGGCCCTGAAAGGCGATGGGCCGATGCTGCGATTCCTGTTGGCTTGCAAGCGGCCCGAAAAATTCTCACAGCGTTATCAACTCGAACATGGTGGAAGTGTTGACGTGACGGGCAACGTCACCGTGACGGTTGTGGAGGATGAAAAGTGGTATGGGAACAACGCGCATGATAAGGCTGCCAAAGGCGTTGCCTCATCAACGCGAAGTGTTATTGAGCCCAGCGAGGTTCAAGGTGGTGGCATGCGGGCGGCGATGGGGCAAAACGGCCACGGGCCTGATGGCCGCCGTTAGGGGGCATGGACCGAAGCGGGGAGCGTTCCGAGGTGCGATCGATCGAGCTCGCATTTGGTGGGTGGCGCCGAGCTATCCGATTGCGGACGAGATTATTTGGCCGGACTTGAAAACGGCATTGGCCGGAGCATGGGAGCGCAAGAGCGAGTCGGAGCATTTCATTCAGTTGCCGGGAGGCGGAAGCGTGGCGGTGAAATCGGCCGATAACCCTGATTCGCTTCGCGGCGCTGGTCTGGACGGGCTAGTGTTCGATGAGGCCGCGTTTTCCCGCGAGCGGGTTTGGACTGATGTGCTGCGTCCGATGCTGGTTGACCGCAATGGATGGGCGTTGTTCCTGACGACTCCGAATGGATGCAATTGGTTTTTCAATTTGTTCAAAGACGCTTGCGGAGACGATTGGGCGCGGTGGCAGCGGCCGTCTCGCGAGAATCCCATCATTAGCGCCGAGGAGTTGGAAGAGGCGAAGCGGAAGGTTGGACCCAGAGCATACGCGCAGGAATTCGATGCCCAGTTTACCGAAGAGGAGGGGGCGTATTTTCCGGTTGAGTATTTTCCCGACTCGATTTGGTTCGATGAATGGCCGTCTGACGATGACATTGTGCTCCGCTGCATAGCTTGCGATCCGTCTCTAGGCAAGACGAAAGTGAGCGACTATTCGGCGCTCGTCATGCTGGCCCGCACGCGGGATGCTTACTACGTGATGGCGGACCTGGATAAGCGGCCGTGCGCCAAGATCGTGGCTGATGCACTGCGATGGTGCCGGGAATTCCGGGCGAGCATGATCGGCTTTGAGACCGTCGGGTTTCAAGAGTTGCTAAAGGACGATTTCGACCGGCAGTTGGCGCAAACCAATTTGGACGTGGAGGCGCTGGGCATCAGCAACGGGCCGGAGATCAGTAAAACTAAACGCATCTTAAGACTCGACGCACCGCTGGCCGATTCACAAATTAAGTTTCTGCGGGGGCATCATGGAACAAAACTGCTGGTCGATCAGCTTCGCGGTTTCCCCCTGACGATGTATCACGACGATGGGCCGGATGCACTGGAAATGGCGATTCGGCTTTGTGATGAGGATTTGGCGGGTCGGATTCGACGGACTGGACCGGAAATGAGGTTGATGGCATGACGAGCGTATCGGGGAAGAAGTTGTCGCAGGCGATGGAACGGGCCATCATCCGCATGAAGCGGGCCGGGGCTTCATACCGGGAGATTGCGTATGTGTTGCGGGTCTCGACGCGGACAATTGGCAGAGTCATAAAGGCAATAGGGTCATGAACCGTCGCATGTTTTTTGCTACCGTGTTCGCAGTTGGGACCGTCCAACTGATTCGGCGCGACCTGAAGGCGGAAAGGGATGCGCGTTTAAGGAAAATTCTACGTGACTTTCAGAAGAATATGAATGAGCTTGCAAGGCAAATGAGCGAGTTTCCCCGAGTTCAAGCGGAACAGTTCAGGGAACATATGGAGCGCGTCAGAATTGATTGTGATGAGTTGAATTTTTGTCAAGCGGTTGAAAGGAAATTAGAGAGAAAGTGAAATGACCGCTACCGTCAATCTCGAATCCCTCCGCCAGCGTCACGAAACACTCACGCTCCAAGCCGAATGTCACGAGCTGGAGCGCATCGTCCGCGGCGAAGAGCTGGCGTCTCGGCTTGTCGAATCCGAGTGGGGCGAGCTGGTTGACCGCCGCGAGTATCTTTTCGACACGCCGGGCTGGGGAACGTCGCCCT
>JAKEHX010000639.1 GCA_022614795.1 Planctomycetaceae bacterium
GCGGAACGATTGCCAAGGCCTCGCGCGGCGCCAGGCGGCTGGCCCGCAGCGTGTGCCGCAAGTTTACGCCATCGACATACTCCATCAGCAGATAGAAAACGCCGTCGCGCTCGCCAAAGTCATGAACCGTGACGATATTCTGATGATTCATGCGGGCCATGGCCCGGGCCTCGCGATTGAACCGCTCGGTGAATGCGGGGTCCTTCGCCGCGTCGGGCGGAATCACCTTGAGCGCTACCAGCCGATCGAGATTCCGCTGCCGGGCCTTGTAGACGGTGCCCATGCCGCCCCGGCCCAGCAGTTCGACGATATCCAGCTCGGGGAAATGACGTGCCAAATCTTGCCACTCGCCGCTGGCCGGCGGCTTTGAGCCGGAAGGTGGCGTGGTCGCCGCCAGGCCATTGGCCACCGGTTCAATGGCCGCACAGGCCAGTCCGCCGGCCATGAGGCACGCGGGACACAGCCCCTCTGGTGAATCGGGCGTCAGTGGCGAGCGACATTGCGGACAAAACCGCTGCGTCAGACGGGCGATGATCGTCTGGCGCACGTCGGCGTCGTTGGACACGGGTGCAGCGGGCTGCCGCCGCGGCGCGGAGACAGGCTCGGCGACGACAGGCGCATGCCGCTGGCCCGCTCCCTTGGCCACCAGGATCGATATGACCACAATGCCGGGAATGACAATAAACATTCCCGCGCACCCGAGGAGAATCAGAATCTCCATCCAGCCGAAGCCAATCATGGTTCACCTGACCAGGCGGTTCGTCCAAAACGAAAAATCAAGTCAATGGCAACGCGCGCAACTAAGTGGACCCGCAGAAACCTTTGCGTAGCGGAAGTCGCCAGACTTCCGGCGAATTGCACTGCTCCGGAACTCTGGCGAGTTCCGCTACAGCACAAGACATTCTGCGGATCCACTTAGCACTTATTCGCATCGCGCAAACGGGCTTGGGCCCGGTTCATCCACAAGATGCTGACGACCAAGATGATGACGTAGGGCATCCACAGCAGATGGTTATACGGCGTAGGAATCAGCAGAAGGCCAATCACGAAGGCCATCACAAGGACCCAAACGCCGATACTGCAGCGGATAACAAATGCCCGTTCTGCTGGTGTCGTCGAGTTGCGGATCGAGCACCAGGTGCCGATGATGCCGCCCACCAGGCCAATCAGCGAGCCGAGAATCGCGCCACTGTTCGCGACGACGGAATTCAGGAATTCAAGGTCCATGACAAGCTCCACATCTTGAAGAGGCGCCCAGATGCACCTACTTCTTACGGATCTGGCCCACAAGGTTACAAGCGATGCCGCGCACTACTCGCCGCGCAAGGCCGCCAAAAGCAGCCGCAGCTCGTCATCTACATCCTCTTGCGCCGTAAGGGTTTGCGCGATTTCACCTCGCAGCGCCTCGCGATACTTTTGCCGCAGGCGGTGAATGGCGACCTTGACTGCCCCCTCGGTCATGCCGAGCGTTTCCGCGATCTGCCGCAGCGGCGGTGCCCCGGTCTCGCCGGTGAGAAAAACCTTGAGCGCTTCAAACAGCGCCAACTTGCCGGCCTCGACGTGCTCTTGGCGCAGGCCAGCGATCGTCCGATCGAGCAGCGTCAAAGCCCAGCGGCGTGCGAAAATCCGTTCCGCGGTCCAGTCGTGGCTCGGCTCGAGCTGATAGCGCGTTTCGCCGTCGTCAAAATCGAGCGGCAGGATGCGCCGGCCGCCGCCGCGCTTCTGAGCCGCCGCCCGCTCGTGCTGCTTACTCACAAACCGCGACACGGCGGTCAAGAGGAACGCCCGAAATCGCCCTCGCTCGGGATCGGCGTCGGCCAGATACCCTTTCTCCAAAAGCGTGGCAAAAAACTCCTGGGCCAGGTCGCGAGCATCCTCGGCCGAGTGGCCGCGGCGGCGGATGAAGGCATAGACCGGATACCAATAGGCCCCGCACAAATCGGCCAAAGCTGCCCGCGACGGTTCCCCCTCCTGCCTGGCCGCCTGGACGATCAGGCTCCAGTGCGTCGTGTGGAACTGCGAATCACCGGCTTCGACGGCAGGAGGCATGCCGGCAGTATAATCTGGCCCGATGTCCCTGTAGTCCCGCGCGGCGCAACGCACATTGGCAGCATCTGGCCCACACGGAGTGTGGGCCTACTTTGTTCACGCCAAATCCGCCAGCGCCTTGTCCTCCGGCGTGTGTTGGAGCGGCGGCCCGCGCTCGTAACCATCGAGCAGGCAGCTCACGTTCACGTCCCCCATCACATTCACGGTCGTGCGGCACCGATCGAGGAACCAATCGACGGTGAGCAGAATCGGGATGTACTCGATGGGCAGACCGACGGCGTTGAACACAAGCGTCATGGTGACGATGCCGGCTTCGGGAATGCCGGCCGCACCTACCGAGGCTGCGACGCTGGTGAGGACGACGAGCAGTTGCTGCCAGAAGGTCAGCTCGACGCCAATCAGTTGGCTGATGAACAGGGCCGCCATCGCCTCATAGAGTGCCGTGCCGTCGTTGTTGAAGTTGGCTCCGACGAGCGCCCCGAGGCTGGCCGATCGTTCGCGAAGGCCGACCTTTTCGACGAGGCAGGCATAGGTCACCGGCATTGTGGCGGTCGAACTGGCAGTCGAAAACGCCATGACCAGTGCGTCGCGCATGCCCCGGAGCACATCCAGAGGCCTGGCCCAGGAGCCGAACCAAATCCGCACGAGGTAGTACGTCATTTGCAGCGCCAGCCCGATCAGGACCGCAATGATGAACGCCCCCAGGCCAATGAACGCGCCGAAGCCCTTGGTGCCGACGATGCTGGCCACGATGCCGAATACGGCTAGTGGAATCACCTCGATGACCCAGTGCAGCAAGATCAGTAGCGTCCGAAAGCCGACATCAACGACGTCCGCGACGGTTGCGACCTTCAAATCCTTGAGCCGGCGAAGCGCAATGCCAAAGGCGATTGCCAAGATGATGACAGAGATCACTTTTCCGCCATCGCCGAGCGGGCCGAGGATGCTCCGGGGAACGTTGTCGAGAAACTGCGCCAGCAGATCGGTCTTTTGCTCCTGCTTGGCTTCGGCGGCAAGGCGGCCGGCATTGGTCCATTTTCCAGGGCGCACCGTGTTGGCCACGGCGAGCCCGATGAAGATGGCCACCAGCGTATTCAGCACCAGCAGGCTTACCAGCCACAGGCCGCTGCCTCGAGGAAAATTGGCATGCATCAGGGCCTGAACGACGGCCAGCAAAATGAGCGGCGCGGCAAGCGCGCCCAGCAGACGCAGGACGAGTTGGCTCGGAATCGCCAGCGGCTGGGCGCTCTCGCCCAGCAGCACACCGACCAGCACGCCCAGCACGCAGCCGCCGAGGATTCGCAGGTACAGCGGCGTTTCGTGCCACCAGCTGAACCATCCTCCCGATGAGCCGTGTTCGCCAGTCGTCGGGGGCGCATCGGGAGGCCTCGGCGGCTTGGCTGGGGCGTTGCTTGTCGCCGGTTCGCTCATGGGTTCGACCGTCGAGGGCTCAGGCAAGGACATGGGTCGCTTCCGGGTGGCAGGTTGCGTTCCAAGCCTAAGTGCAGCTAGGTGCGGACACAATCGCAATGATGAAGAATGTGTGAACTGCCCGCTGGATTAGCGCTGGTTGGATTGCTGTTCCGCGGTTGGGCCGCTAGATTGCTCGCTGCCTCGTCACCCTTCGCGTTGCCATCAACCCCGCTGGTGCCTGCATAAAGCTCTCCATCGCTCAGACCGGTGCTGAAGGTGTCAAGGGGACCACGAGCACCGAAGAGGTGCTCCGCGAGCTGCCGGCTGAATACCTGGGCCTGGAGATTTGACCGCTGCTTCATGGGCCGACGTTTGATCATCGTGGGGGCCAGCGCCAGAGCCGCTGCGTTTTCGACGGCCCGGGCCGGCTTTGAGCCGTACACAATCGACCTGTTTGCCGACCGCGACCTGGCCCAGCTTTGCCCAGCCGTGCGGATCGAGCGGTACCCGCTGGGGTTCCTACGGGCGCTAGCGGCTGCACCCAAGGCGCCTTGGATTTACACGGGTGGTTTAGAGAACTATCCGCGCCTGGTTGCCCGAATGGCCGGGATTCGGCCGCTCTTGGGTAATGGCGGCGAGTCGTTTCGCGACATTCGAAACCCGCGTCTATTGCGCGCAGTGCTGCGAGAGGAAGGATTCTCGTGCCCAAGCGAGTGGACTGGCAGCGATGTTGACTCTGGTCGGTGGCTCGTCAAGCCGCGCCGCGGCAGCGGGGGCTTGGGGGTTCGCTTCGCTACGCGCGACGACCTTGCCGCACCTCCGCACGGCGCGATTTTGCAGGAGTACATCGCCGGCGAAAGCGCCAGTGCCGCGTTTGTCACTGCGGGTGGACTCGCGGTCCTGTTGGGCGCGACTCGACAACTGATCGGCCGCGATTGGGGCCTTTCGCCCGAGTTTCTCTACGTCGGCTCGATTGGGCCGCTCGACCTGACCGGGGCCGAACGGGCCAGGCTCGCGCAACTTGGCGAGGCGCTGGCACGCCGGTTTGCTTTGGTGGGCCTGTTTGGAGTCGATTTTGTGCGCACCGCCGATCAGCTATGGTCCGTCGAAGTGAATCCGCGATATACCGCGTCGGTGGAAGTGCTCGAACGGGTGACTGACCGGCCCTTCCTCAGCTTTCACGTGGCCGCGTGTGAACGCGGCGAGTTGCCGCCGCCACTGAACGTGCCCAGCGGTTGCTGCGCTGGCAAGGCGGTCGTCTATGCCCGCGGCCAATGCCTTTGGGGCCCTCCGTCTTTGGCGGGAACCGATATGACCGAGGATTCAATTCCGCCAATGCCGGAGGGCCCGCTTTCGGTCGCGTGGCCAAATATCGCCGACGTGCCGCACATCGGCCAGCGGTTCCTCGTTGGCCAGCCGATCGCTACGGTGTTTGCAACGGGAACGAACCCGGACGACGTCCAATCAGCGCTTCGCCAGCGCGAGGCGGCGCTGCTCGCGTCGCTGGCATCCACGCGGCAGGCTGATCCCGCGGGTTAATACTTCACGATGCTATACGCCTTATATGGGGCGATGGCCGCTGCACCGCCCAGGGCTGTCAACTCAATCGCAAAAGCACAGCCTACGATATTCGCGCCAGACTTCTTCAGCAGCTCGCAGCAGGCCAGCACCGTGCCGCCAGTCGCCAGCAGGTCGTCGACCACAAGCACGTTCTGCCCCTTGTGCACGCCATCCACGTGCATTTCCAGCGTGTCGGTGCCGTATTCCAACGTGTAATGGTGCGAGTGGCGGTCGTACGGCAGCTTGCCAGGCTTGCGGACGGGGACGAAGCCCGTGGTGAGCTCGATTGCTAGCGGGGCGGCGAAGATGAACCCGCGCGCCTCGGCCGCGACGATCGCGTCGATCCTCTGCCCGCGAAACGGCTCCGCCAGCCGGCGAATCGACTCCCGAAAGGCCGTTGCATCGGCCAATAGCGGCGTGATGTCGCGAAACAGGATGCCGGGCTTGGGAAAATCGGGAATGTCGCGGATGTATCGCTTCAGGTCCAGCGACTGGGGATTGGTCATGACTCGCTCCGGCTTGTGGCGCTCAATGGGCGCTAACGGGGTGGTCGAATATAGCGGCGACAGGACAAATCCGCGAGCGGAGGAGCGGAGCTAGCGCTGGCGATTCCAAGCGTCCTGGGAATATCGGGTGGCTGCAAGCCGCTCGGTTTCGCGAGAAGGCCAGTCGGCCAGCAGTGCACTCGCTCCCAGCGCGGCCGCCAGTGTCCTTCGAACGGCATCTGCACGGGCGGGGAGATTCGCGACGAACAGGCCGTGGTCGCGACCGACGCGATAGTCCGGCTGGCGCGGCGGCATGCGGAGCAGCTCGCCAATCAGCGTCAAGTCGAAGTCGTAGAGCAGCGTGCCGTGGTAAAGCAAATGTTCGCGCTTGCAGCGCAGGCTGTTGCCCGAAATCTTGCGGCCATCCGCGACTAGGTCGCTGGTGCCGCGATGCTCGGCGGCCAGGCCGAGTGAGGCCAATCCGTCGGCCACGCGCGACAATACAAACGCGTGCGCCTGGTCAAGCATCCGCAAGGCTGGATGCCGCGCATAGCTGAGCACCACCGCATACATCAGGCATCCTGGCCCGGCGACGATTGCCGCTCCGCCGCTCGATCGCCGAAAAATTGGCACGCTTCGGCGGGCGCAAGCGGCGACGTCAACTTCACGCTCCACCTGCGACGATCGTCCGACGACGATGAAATAGCTCCGCGGCTCCCACAGCCGCAGCACTTCGTCGCGTCGCGGATCGGCTTCAGCGGCGTCAAGCAGGGCCTCGTCCAAGGCCAGATTCTCGGCCGGCGTCGGCAGGGTCAGATCGAGCAGTTTCATGCCGCAAATCGCGAACTGGCCGGGGTTTACGCGGCAGCCGCCCCTTGGACGAGTGTGGCGCGCGTCCTACACTTGAAGAGGATACGTCGCGCCGCGGAGTTTTGATATGGCCTTCCCCGAGTCAGCATCGTCCGAGCCACTGGAGAAGGCCGCGCTTCCGCCCAGGCGCTCGGTCGAATCGCTCCCGCCGGTCGAAGCCCCCACCGCCACGTTTCTCTTACAGCTGTTCCTGATTCCGCTTTTGATCGTCACGATCGTCGTGGTGCTGTGGCTCTTGTTCAGCTGGATCGCCCACATGGGCCGCGACAATCCGCAGGAACTGGTGAAAGCACTGGCCAGCGGCAACGACAGCAGTTGGCAGCGGGCCTATGAGCTGGCCGACCTGCTCCGCAGTCCCGACCCGCGGTACGACTCACTCCGCCGCGATTCGAAGCTTGCCCGCGAGCTGGCGGCCTTTCTCGACAAAGACCTGAACGTCGCGGCCAAGGGCGAAGGCGAAGCGGTCCGCGTCAAGCGGCGCATGTTCCTCTGTCGGGCCCTTGGTTCGTTTGAGATCGCCGACGGTTTGCCCGTCCTGATGCGGGCTGCCAAAGAGGAACGTGATCCGGTCGAGGTCCAGGTTCGCCTGGCCGCGCTCGAGGCGATTACGACCTTGGCCCATAACTGCGGGCCCGCGTCGTTTCAAGAAAACAGCGATCTTATGCAACTGTTGTTGGAGGCCTCGCGCGAGCCGGACGGCGGCGGTCCAGCTCCTTCGACGACCAGAGACGGCAAGCCAACGACGTATCGCCCCCATGCGGAGATTCGAGCCGTAGCTGCTTTTGCTCTGGGAGTCATTGGCGGCGACGAGGCCTTGGCCCGGCTCAAGATCATGCTGGCCAATGCTTATCCCAACGCTCGCTATAACGCTGCGACTGGGCTGGCGCGGCACGGCGATCCGGCGTGCGTGAGCGTGCTCAAGGAGATGCTCGACCCGGATAACGCCCAGGCGGCCAGCGACGAGAACAACGACCGCGACAAGGACCGCAAGCGGGCGACCGTGCTCATGAACGGCGTGCGGGCCACGCTGATCTATGCCGAAGCCAATGCTCAAGCGGACAAGGCCGAGCTCAAAGCGGCGCTGAAGTCACTGGCTGATTCACCCCTTACACAAATCCAGACGGACCGCAGCAAGATTCAAGGGTCGGCGCTGGAAGCGATGCGGCTTATCGACAAGTCACCGTAGACATCACGCTCCGCGTGATGAATCCCTCACGCGGAGCCGACCCGCGATGCGGGTGCCCCCGGCCTACGGTGTCAGACTGCGCCTCGTAAAGTGGTAGAGGAATACCGCCGCAGCCACGGCCACGTTGAGCGAATCGATCCCCAGCTGCATCGGGATCGTGATCCGCCGATCGCAAAGCGACTGCCACTGGGGCGCCAGGCCGTGCCCTTCGCTTCCCAACAGCAGGGCCAGCTTCTGCGGCCGCTGGAAATCGGCGAGCGGCGGAACCGCCGGATCGATCACGGTAGCGGCCAGCAGAAAATCGGCCCGACGCAGCGACTGGAGGTCGTCCGCCAAGGAGCGCGACTCGACGATGGGCAAGTGCAAAGCTGCACCCATCGACACCCGCAGCACCCGCCTGGAAAACGGATCAGCGCACTGCCTTCCCAAGACCAGGCCGGCGCATCCGAAGGCGGCGGCGGTGCGGATGATGCTGCCGAGATTGGTCGGGTCATGAACGTCGGGGCAAACGAGAATCGTGGCTTGCGGCGCGGCTTGGCCAGTGACGTCGCCTACCGCCGGCGAGGGCAACCGCCGGCCGCAGCCTAAAACACCGCGATGGAAATTGAACCCGATCGTCGCTTCCAGCAACTTTCGCTCGGCAACGTAAATGGGCGTTTCCGGCGGCAATTGCGGCCCCAGGCGCTCGGCCCAGCCGGCTTCGGCCAATAGCGAAGCGACCGGATAACGGCTGGCGATCAGACGCTCAGTGACTTTGTCCCCCTCGGCAATGAACAGGCCCGACTGGCGCGTGAGATTGCGCTGGTTCAACTCGCGATACGGCGCCAACCGGGGATCGTCGACGGAATGGACATCTATGCGAGGCATGTTTAGTCTTCAACCTGGCGCAGTTCCCAATCCGAAATCTGAAATCTGAAATCTAAAATCTGAACTCGTTAGATACGCCCATGCTACTCGACGCCTGGAAATCCGTCCGCTGCCCGCTCATTGGCATGCTTCATCTGCCGCCGCTGCCCGGCTCGCCGCGGGCCGCGCTACGGCTGGAGGCGATCCGCGACCATGCGCTGCGCGATGCCGAGTCGCTCACTCGCGGCGGCATCGACGGCATGATGCTCGAAAACTACGGCGATGTGCCGTTCCCGGCTGGGCGCGTCGAAACGGCGACGGTTGCGGCCATGAAATGGGTGGCCCGCGAGGTACGCAGTGCGTTTGGGCAGACGCCGCTGGGAATCAACGTGCTGCGCAACGACGGCCTGAGCGCGCTGGCCATTGCCCACGCCGTCGGAGCGAACTTCATCCGCGTCAACGTGCTCTCCGGCGCGCGGCTGACCGACCAGGGAATCATTCAAGGCATTGCGTACGAGCTCTTGCGTCAGCGCAGCCAGATCGGCGCGATGGCGGTCAAGATTTTGGCCGACGTCGATGTCAAGCATTCCGTGCCGCTGGCGTCGCGGCTATTAGCCGACGAAGCAGCGGACCTCGTGCATCGGGCGCTGGCCGACGGCCTGATTGTGACGGGCCGGGCGACGGGCCAATCGGCCGCCTTGTCCGATGTGCGAGAGGTTAAAGGTGCCGCGGCTCGCCGGCCGGTCTTTGTGGGCAGCGGCGTCACCGTCGAGTCGGCGGGCGAACTGGCCAAGTTCGCCGACGGGATGATCGTCGGCTCGTGGCTCAAGTTCGGTGGCGATGTGGCCAACCCGGTCGATCCGCAGCGGGTGCGCGAGCTAGTGGCCGCAGTTGCATAGTGTTGCCTTTCGCTCCGAGGTTGTGAATGAATCCCGTAGCGGAACTCGCCAGAGTTCCGAATCCGCGGAAAA
>JAKEHX010000008.1 GCA_022614795.1 Planctomycetaceae bacterium
AAGAGAAGAAGGAATAGGCGTCCTCGACACGATTAATTTGCAATTTGCAATGTTCAATTCGCAATTTGCAATGAATCCACGCCGGTCGATTGCAAATTGTTCATTGCAAATTGATCATTGCAAATTGATGACAATGCACCGCGGCGCATGACCTTCGATCCCAACGCATACGGCCCCGCCATCGCCGACTTGCTGATCGGCGACCGCCTGCCGGAACTTGGTCCGGGATCACCCAACGAGCCGGCGCGGCCCAAGATTCAGTCCCTCGTCCTCAACCACACGTTGGGCAGCCAGCGGATCGTCGATCGCTCGTCCGCACAGTGCTGCTACGCCGCGCTTTGGCTGTGGCACGACTTCCTCGACGAGTCGCACTCTCTCAGCCAGGAAATCGAGACGGCTAGCGGCAGCTACTGGCACGCAATCATGCACCGCCGCGAGCCCGACTACGGCAACGCGAAATACTGGTTCCGCCGCGTGGGAGAGCATCCGATTCACGAGCCGCTGGCCGCCGCGGCGAGAGAGCTTGCCACGGAACATCCTAAGGTTCAACAGGTGGAATGGGACCCCTTCGCCTTCGTCGATCTGTGCGAGGCGATCGCTCGCGGCCGCTCGCAGGCCGAGCGCCTGGCGCGCGAGATTGCCCGCGTCGAGTGGCAGTTGCTCTTCGATTATTGCTTCCGCAAGGCCACAGGCGCTTCGTAGATCACTCGCCCACCCACGATCGTCATTTCGACGCGGACTTTCGGAAACTCGTCTGCGGGGACGGTCAGCAAATCGCCCGAGAGGACCACCAGGTCGGCCAGCTTGCCCCGCGCGAGCGTCCCCTTCTCCCGCTCCTCGAATGCCGTCCAAGCCGCAGCGGCTGTGTAGCTGCGCAGGGCCTCCTCGCGGGTCATTGCCTGCTCGGGAAAAAACGCCACGCCGTCGGCCATCTTGCGCGTCACGGATGAATAAAAGCAGGCAATGGGGTCGATCCGCTCGACCGGCACATCGGTCCCGTTGATGACCACGGCCTTTGCGTCCAAGAGCCGCCGCCAGGCGTAGGCCCCTTCCGCGGCCCGCCGCTGGCCCAGCCGGCGGACGACAAACGGCCCGTCGCTCGTGGCATGGTTGGCCTGCATCGAGGCGATGACGCCGAGCCTCGCGAACCGCGGAATGTCGTCCGGGTGAATGTGCTGGGCGTGCTCGATCCGCCAGCGCAAGTCCTGTTTCTGGGGATGCTGGCGAAAAACTTCTTCCATCAGATCGAGCACTTCGCGATTGGCCCGGTCGCCGATCGCGTGGACGCAGAGTTGATAGTCGTGCTGGATCGCCAGCTCGGCCGCCTTGCGCAGCTCCGCCAGCGGCTGGAGATTCAAGCCGGTGCTGCTCGGCAGATCGTCATACGGCGCGAGGAGCCAGGCCCCGTGCGTGCCCAGAGCGCCGTCGATCATCCGCTTGATCCCGCGCACGGTCAGATGCCCATTGCCGTGACCAATCATGCGATAACGCGCCAGATTGCCGGCGAGCGCGTCGTTCCCCTCGTTGAGCATGATCCACAAGCGGACTTTCAGCTCGCCCCGGTCGGCCAGCGTATTGAAGAGATCGACGTCGGCGATTGAGCTGCCGGCGTCTTGAAAGCTGGTCACGCCGTGCTTGAGGCACTCCTCGGTCGCCAATCGAATCGCCTTGAGCCGCTCCATGTGCACCTCGTCCGCCGATCGCTCGCGATGTGCGCGGTTGAGCGCCCGATGAATCAAGCCCATCGCCGACTCGCGAAAGACGCCTGTCGGCTGCCCTTTCGAATCATGCAAGATTTCGCCTCCAGCCGGCGGTTTGGTCGCGGCAGTCACGCCCGCCAACTCCATCGCCTTGGCATTGGCCAGGCACATGTGCCCCGTGCCATGCGTCAGGACGACGGGATTGTCAGGCGACACGAGGCTCAAGGCATCGACGACGGGATAGCCTTCCACATTCGGCTCGGGGACCTTCTTCCACTTTGCCTGATGCCAGCCGCGGCCCTCGATCCATCTGCCGCGGGGCGATTTTTCAACCGCTTTGGCGACGGCGGCGACCACCTCCTCCCAGCTTGTCGCATCGGTCAGGTCGAGCTTGAGTTTTTGCTCGCCCAGCGAGAGGAAGTGTCCGTGTCCTTCGATGAAACCGGGCATCACGAACTTGCCCGCCAAATCAAGCACCTTGGTCTGCGGGCCGATTTGCGGGGCGATCTCGGCTGCCGTGCCGACGGCGACGATCCGGTCGCCCGCGACGGCCACGGCCTCGGCGAGCGGCCTGTCGGGGTCCATCGTCACGACCTTGCCGCCGCGGAGGACGAGGTCAGCGGGCTCTGCGGCGGTGGCTGGGCGTGGCAGCATGAAAACCGCGACAATCAGTCCGGCCAACCGGGACCAGGTTTGGTCCCGTCTAAGGACTTGGTTTGCACTCCTGGCCATGTTCCGTCTCCGCTGCTGGACCGTGTTGACGCCATTAAGTTACCATCATGGTCGTTCGGCATCCGTTTCGCAGCCCTCTCCCGCGCCGGAAACTCGCCATGCTTCGCCCGCTATTATGTGCAG
This sequence comes from Planctomycetaceae bacterium, assembly GCA_022614795.1. GTDB lineage: Bacteria > Planctomycetota > Planctomycetia > Pirellulales > Pirellulaceae > CAYLLN01. The sequence goes on from JAKEHX010000008.1 coordinate 2,556, forward strand.
CCTTGCTCGTTGGTTTTGCTCCCGCGGCGATCGCCCAGGAAAAACCCGACGGCGAGTGGATTCAGCTCTTCAACGGCAAAAACCTTGACGGCTGGACCCCCAAGATCCGCTACTGCGAGCTGGGCGACAACTACGGCGATACGTTCCGCGTCGAAAACGGCCTGCTCAAGGTGGCCTACGAC
>JAKEHX010000009.1 GCA_022614795.1 Planctomycetaceae bacterium
ATGCTTGCGCCTGCTCAGGAGAAGCAGCTTGAGCCGGCGTTTGAGAATCCCGCCGCGAGAGCGTTTGACAGGAGCAGAAAAAGATCGTGGGCAGTACGAGCAGCCATTGCAAATTGCGAATTGAGCATTGCAAATTGCAAATTGGGGATCGCGCGATGGCAATTCGCAATTTGCAATTTGCAATGCCCAATTTGCAATCGGAAACCGCGGCTTGGCTCGTCGATTCTGCCACGATCATCTCCTACGTCTAGTCAAACCATCGGGGGGCTCGCGTCCCCCGCTCGCCAGCTAACGCACTCGCATGAAATTACGACTGGGCCGGCCCAGTTGGTTCGGCGCGGCAAGCGGTTCCTCCAGCCCGGCATTACGCGGCTGGACAACCTCTGGCTTCTCGAACAGTTGCACCGGCGGGCTGTGATACAGGAATTGACCGTCGCCCTCGGTCTCGACGGGAACGCGCGAACCCATCCGCAGGATCGCGACGGGCCGCCCCAGCCGATCGGCCGCTTCCATCGCGTCCTCGCCCGGGCCGATATCGAGATACCGCTGCTTGCCCGGAATATGATGAAACGGCAGCGAAGTCCGCGGCTCTTCGATATAGATCACACGCAGGATGTACCGCCCATCGAGGGCCATTTCGACTTCTTCCCGCGTCAGCTCGACCGGAATCGGAAAGCGAAAGGCCTGTCCCGGCGGCGGATAGAGCCGATCGATCACCTCGATCGTCGGAAAGACCTCTTCCCCCTCGTGCAGCTCGATGTTCGACAGCTTGAGCCGATAGACCTGGCCGATCAGCATTCCGGCCAGCAGCTTGTCGCCTTGTTGATCGGAAAAGCCCCCTTCTGCCACGACCGATAAGAGCGAACCCTTCGGCCCGGTCACCTCGACCGGCTGGAAATAGCCCGGCAGCGGGCCACCGCGCGCCAGCTGCCGCTGGCCAATCACTCCCGGCGGCATGTCGGCCTTGTTCAGGTAGTGCCAGGGGCCTTGTGCACTGGCGCTAGTCGCGGCCAGAAGCACGCCGGCCAGCACCACGGCGGCCAGGGCCAGCAGGCGAGTTACTGCGGCAAGATGCATGAAAGGAGTTCCCCACGCCGTGAGGGACCAGCAATTGAGGGATCCGCTTCCAGGGTGCCACGCCCACGCTTGCGTGGGCGTGATTGCAGCACGCCCGCCCACGCAAGCGTGGGACGGGGCACCCGATCGGCGCCAGTTCGTTGGTACTACTGTCCCGGCGGGCAGTATTCGCCGCCGTAGCCGCCGCCGTGGGCTCCGTACCCGCCGCCACCGCCGCCGCCGACCCGCTCGTGCATGTCCGTGTGCGGCTGCTCGAAGGGCAGGGCAGGGTGGATCATTTGCTCGCGAATCCAGACGCGATTCGCGGGCTGCGGATAGGTCTGGGCCGGCTGCGACCGGACGTGAATCTTGAACTGCTCGGTCGGTTGCGGAATGTGCATGTGGGTGTGGTTCTTCATGATGTGGCGCTGAAGACCGGCCGGGCCGCCCAGCGGAATGTGGGGCGGGCCAGGCAGTCCGATCGGCGTGCCGGTGAGCGGCATGCCATATTGGGCCGCGGTCACGCCAGCCACATAGTTCGGCGGCAAGCCGCCGCCCGCGGGACCAGCGAGCATTCCTTCCATGCCGGGCGGGCAATACCCGCCCATCCCGCCGCCGCCTCCAAATCCGCCGAAGCCGCCCAGTTCTCCCTCGGCTCCGGCCAGCTCGACGTCCTTATTGCCCAGCCGCACCACCGCCAGGATCGAGCCGCGGCGGTCGGCTTCGACGATCGGATCGACGCCCGGATCGAGCCGCGTGCTGACGAGCGTCTCGACGCCGGCCAGCGCCAGCTCCTGAAACTCGGGGTCGGGCAGGTAAATGACCTTCGTCACGAAGTTGCCGGCCAGCACCTGGTCGAAATCTTCGGGAGTGAATTGGACGGGAATCGCGTTGTGCGCGAGGAACGCTTCGCTCCGCGGCGTGACCGGACCCACTTCTAGCGTGGGATACAGCTCGACGCCTTCCTTGCCTTCGATATTGGTGAGCTTCATCCGGTAGATGCCGCCCTGCGGGAAGTTCTGGCGGCCGGGAACGATCAGCGGCTCGCTGTCGAACAGACCGTGGCTGCTGACATCCCAGCGGACCTGCATCCCTTCGGGCCTGGCAAACAGGACCTGCACGGTCGGCATCGCGACCTGAACCATCGCCGCTGGCACGGCAGGGGGCAGCACGCCCGGTCCCGGCCCGCCGACGCCCGGCCCTGGCTCGAGGAGCTGGATGGCCGGCGGCAAGTTGTGCGCTTTCGGGAAGGCACATCCCGCAGCCGCGAGTGCCGCGACCGCCATGAACGCCAAGAGCAAACGGATCTTCATGATGTCCCCCCTCAATGCCGCGGGCATCCATCCGGCCCAAGCCGGAGGCGCCGTCGGCCTTCCATGCGTGATTTGGTGCTAGCTGGGCCCTGACTGACGTGGACCGGCGGCGGGTCGGCGACGTATGATCCGCGCTGGCGCAAACCACACGGGCCGCGCCTTGGCTCCCACGTGTCTTGGGTAATTCTCGGCCTGGCATATCACGAATCTTTGGCAAAACCCGCATCACCGATATAGGGACCACAGCTTGCCCAACTTGACATCCAATTTCAGATTTCAGATTTCAGATTTCAGATTGGCAATCCGCAATCCGCAATCCGCAATCCGCAATCGAACCATGCCGGTCGCCGCCTGCGCACCTCGTTCCCAGGCTCTGCCTGGGATCGCACTTCCGCGAGGCTCTGCCTCGTCAGTCCGCGCGAACCAACTCAGCGATTGCAAATTGCGAATTGCAAATTGCAAATCGCAAATTGGCTGGCGTCAATTTGCAATTTGCAATTCCTATTTTGCAATTTGCAATCAATCCGCGCTGATCGCTGCTTGCTTGCTGATGCTCTCGGCGGCGATGAATCTCTCCGCCGCCGACGATTCTCCCGGCAACCGCGCGGTCGCCGCCGCCGCCCGCCATGTGCAACAGGAATCCGCGCTCAGCGCCGACATGCGCTATCGCATCGACGCCTTCGGCCACGAGCTGGCAGGGCAGGGGAGCTATCAGCAGTTGGGCCAGGGGCCGGACAAGCTGCTCAAGCTGGAGCTGAAGATTCAGGTGGCCGATCAGGCGGTCGTGCGCCAGGAAATCTGCGGGCCGACGTTTTACTATGTCCGCCGCGAGTCGCCGTTTGCGCCGACGTCGCTCGGCCGCGTCAATCTGCGGCAGTTGCGGCAGGCGATTGCCCGCTCCAGCGAACCCATCGCCGCCAATCCGGCGGAAATCTGGATTCTGCTCGGCGGCCTGCCCAAACTGCTCGAAACGCTGCACCGCAATTTCGACTTCAGCGAGCCGCGGGATGACGAGCTTCAATACACCGTCGAAGGGGGGCAAGGCGTCCAACGGCTGCCGGTGATGGTCGTCCGCGGCCGCTGGAAGAAGGAGCGGCTAGAAGCGCTGCTCGCTTTGGAGAAGGGAAAGAGCAAGGAGGACCCCGAGCAGTTGCCCGATGCGGTCGAGCTGGTCCTGGCCCGGCCCGACGATCCCACGCTGCCGTTGTTCCCGTACCGCATCACGTATCTTCAGGAAGCCACGACTGGCAAGGACAAGGCCGGCAAAGGCGGGCAGGGCAGGGGAGGAGAGCCGCTGCGGGCGATGCTCATGCTCGAGCTGTTCAACGTGCACCGCAGCGACCTGGCGCCCGAACAATTCGACTACCAGCCCAATGAAAAGGACGTGGCCGATCTGACCCAGTCGTATCTGGTGCGGCTGGGGCTGGTGAAGCAGCGATAACTCTCAAAAATCTCAAATCTCAAGCACCAAATCACAAACAAATCCCAATATCGAATGACCGAAAGACTAAACTGGTCACGGATACTCGTTTGGTTCATTCCGTGCTTCGCATTTGGTGCTTGTTTGAGATTTGGGATTTGCGATTTGGTGCTTAACGAGTCGGCCCCTCGTTGGTTTCTCGCGCCCGGCCTACACTGCGGTTAACTGCCCACTTCTGACCTCCGACCTCTGACCTCCCGCCTTGTCCCGCATCTTCTCCGTGCTCGCCATCCTCGCGGTCCTGCTGCTGGCCGCGAACTTTGCCGTTGGCCTGTGGGTGGGCGATTTCAACGGGGCCGCGCAGGAGAAACGCGCGGCTCAGATCCGGATGATCGAGCTGGATCGGGCCAACAAGCAGGCTCGCCGACAGCCTTCGCCCGAGTACGAACAGGCTCGCCGCCAGGTCGAGGCGGCCGACGCCCGGTTCCAGGTCCCGCGCGGCCGGATGACGGTGCACATGCTGCTCGGGGCAGGGGGGGCCCTGGTGGCCATCCTGGTCAACAGCATCACGATCACCTACTTCGTCGGCACCAGCCGCTGGTGCAAGGAGGTCTGCGACACCTACCGCCTGCCGGCCGACCTGGCCGAGCGGAGCACGCGGCTGAAGCGGAGCACCTTTCCGTGGGCGGTGATGGGGGTGCTGGCAGTGATTCTCGTCGTCGGTTTGGGTGCCGCGGCCGATCCGAGCGGCGCCAACTTCCATCGCTCGGCCCACTTCGTGATGCCGCACTACATTGCTTCGATGCTAATGCTGCTGGTCATCGCCGGTTCCTTTTGGGTGCAAATCAACCGGATCGCGGACAATTACGCGGTGATCGAGGAAATCCTGGCGGAGGTGAAGCGGGTGAGGAGTAGTGAGTAGTGAGTGGTGGTAGCACGGAGTACTGGGTACTGAGAGGTTGTGAATGAATCCCGTAGCGGAACTCGCCAGAGTTCCGAATCCGCAGAAAAACCTGAAGTCTGGCGACTTCAGCTACGAAAGATTCAC
>JAKEHX010000071.1 GCA_022614795.1 Planctomycetaceae bacterium
AAGAAAACATAGCCTCCGACCCCTTGGATCGCGGTGAACCCCTGATCCTTCAGGATTTTGAGCATGTCATTGCCCCGCTTGCGCCGGCCACCCTGAATGGCCCGGCTCACCTCGGCATAGCCGAAGGGCTCGACGAACCAGCGGACTTGCTGTTTCACATCGGCGGCCGCGTCGGTGTTCCGCTTCATAGCGGCCTGGAAGGCCTCGAGCGAGGAAAGGGCGTCGGTGGCTTTACCGCCAAATCGGCCGGCAATTCCCGTCGCAACGACCAGGTGATCCGTCGCGACCAGCACATCGTCCTTGATGAAGTAGTAAGCCTTTTCCGGCACCTTGGCGCCATCCGAAACCTTGGCGCCCGCGGCAAGCGGCTGCGTATAGACGACCATGTCCACGCCGCCCGCTTTCAGCGTCGAGCGCGTGGCCCGGTTGGCCTTTTGATTGGCATCGACCTTGGCGAGCAAGACATCGGCCTGGTCGCGCTTGCCCGTGATATCGACGAGCAGCACCGTCGCGTGCGACATCTTGTCCTTGGCATCGGGCTGGACGACGGCCAAGGCAACCTCGCCGCCATACACTCCCTCCATGTCGGCCCATTTGAGGCCCATCCGCTTGCCGGCCTTCTCGAGCTTCTTGCCGACCTGGTCCTTCAGGTCGTCGATAAATGGCGTCATCACCGGATCGTTGACCAACTCGCCCAGCCGCGTCTCGCGGAACTTGGTGCGGACCTCCTCGACGTCATTGGTGGCAATGTATCCTTTGGTCGTAGCCGGCAGGAGAGATTCGCTGGAGGGAGCCGCCCAGGCAGCCGTCACTAGCGAAAGAACAACAAGAACAGAACCGAGCCGACGGAAGTCGGAATGCGCCACGAGATGTCTCCTTCGCTGGCCCCTTCGGGAGAGGGGCCGAGGGCGGGTTGTGTCGCGGGTGGGTTTTTGCGGGCGGCTTTGCGAAGCGCAGGGCTGGGGAATCCAGCCATGTCAGGCGAGACGCATCGCGCAGCGAATAAATTCCATATCGGCAATCCTGTCGCCCGAAACAAACAGCCTGACCGATTCTCCCATTTTCACGCAATCCCGCTCGACAGTCATGCCCCGATCATACGGGTCGCTGGCAAGTTGGTAAAGCGGCGTTGACCGTGCTGTTTAGGCCAGATGTCCACTTGGGCCTTGACGGCGTCCCGAGCCGCCAATTGCCCAACTAAGGCTCGACCCTGGCAAGCGCCTTGTAGTTGTTCACATTCCGTGCCAATTCGCTCGCCCCGAGGCAGCGGTGGTAGATCGCCATGGCCTCAATCGTGCCGCGCCAGGGTGACGCGCCGCCGCGGTCCGCGCCAATGAGCAACTTGCCCGAGGTCCATGCCGCAAGCGAGCCTTCCAGTGCGAGCGTGGTGGGTAGCGCTTGGCCCTCGTGATAGGCAGTGATTTGGCCGCTACCGTACGTGATTGCCAGATGGACCGCCTTATTGGGCCCGAGCACGGACGGCAATTGGAACTTCATTGGCGGCGGCGGCGGCCCGTCGGTGCGGAGCACGAACGTCAGCTCATCGCCGGCCTGCGACAAATAGAAATTGTCCTTCCCGTCCTCCCCGGCGAGGCCAACGATCCGCGCCGGGTCCGCCGAGTCGCCTTGAGCCGAGCTGAAGACAAGTTCCAGCGAAAATCCGTCGCTCCCCTGGCTGACGGTGACGATATCGTGCCCGTCGTCCTGCGAATGAAAGTAGCCGCCCGTCAACTCCAGCGCATCAGTAAACTCGTTCACCGCCGTGCTGCCGACCCTATCCAGTTCCGAGGAGTACCAATTTCGCGTGTTGGGGTTGCGTGCCCGCGGCACACGGCGCACGAACGGATCGAAGGCATAAGCCAACCCCTCGGTGCTTGCCGGCCAGACCAGCGGACGCAGCTGGAGCAGCGTTTCGCTCGCCAATCCGCTCTGATTGGCTGCGACGTCGATCGAGTCGCGCTGGGCGAGCCGGTCGAGCCGCACCTGCCCCTCCGTCACCTCGAGCAGCGTATCGTCGGCGGTCACGGTGATGTGCAGCTGCGTCCCCAGCACGACAGCGACTGCATGCGGTGTGGCGAACTCCATCGCGCCGACAGTTTGCTTGGCCACCGTGGCCCAGATTTCTCCGCTGTCAATCGTCATCCGTTTGGCGCCGGTTTGCTGCTCGATGTCAAGCGTCAGCTGCGAACCTCCGGCGATGCGGATCTGCGTCCTGTCGTCATATTCGATTGTGAGCGAGCTGCCCACTGGAGCCGCGATTCCTTGCCCGGAAAACAGCGTTTCCGACTGGACAAGCGCGGCCGTGGCCTGGTTTTCGGTGGCTGTGACGGTTCCTTGCACCGCGACAACGCGGGCTACCGGCCGCCGCTCGCTCGTCCGCCAGCGCGGGAGGAGGAAAAAGCCCGCGAGAGCCGCCGCCAGCGACAGGGCCAATGCCGCTCTCACCCAGGTCGAATTGCCCGACCAGCGCGAGGGGCGCTCGAACTGGGCCGTAGCCAGCTCGCGCAGCTCGGAGACCTGGTTGTCGATCTCGTCTTCCGTCCGCTCAAAGTCGGCGATTCGCTGCTGGACTTGGGCCATAAAGTTCCGCCGATCGACGGTCATCTTCTGCGCCAGCAGGTCATCGACGACTAACTGCTCGCGCAGCTGGACCGCCCGGTCCGGTTCGGCCCGCAAACCGGCGATCAGCTCGTCCAGCTCAGCAGGCGCCAGCTCGGAGCGATCGTCGAGGAAACGGTTGATCAATATCTCGAGTTGCGACACGGACTTTGAACTTTGAACCTTGAACTTATTGCAACTTTGGACCTGGACTTTGGACCTTGGACCTGCCGGCTATCCATTCTCGCTAGCCAGGTTCTTCGTAATGCAATTCTTCAGCGTGGCCCGAATCCGAAACAGGGCCACCCGCACGGCTTCAGGCGATGTGTTCAGCCGCTGGGCGATCGTCTGGCTGGGTAACTCTTGTTCGTAGCGAAGTGCGAGCATCCGGCGGCTTTCGGGGGCCAGCTTCTTGTAGCAGCCATCGAGGGCCCGGCGGATCGGCCCTTCGGCGAGACCCGGCGGGCCCTCTTGTTCGGCCCGAAGGAAAATCTCGACCAGGGCCTCCCGCTGTAATCGATTGCGGCGGCTCGTGCGGCGGAAGTAATTCAGGCACAAGTTGCGGGCGATCCCCTTAAGCCATTGCTTCGGATGGACCTCGGCCGGCACGCGGTCGAAAAAGCGGTATAGCTCCAAGTAAACATCCTGGGCGATGTCGTCCACGTCGTGGCGCGGCACCCCCATTCCCGCGATATAGGCCCGGATGTGGGCCTGCGTCTCGCGGACGATCGTTTCGTAGTCGAGTTGTGGATCGCTGGGCTCTGACATCGCTGGCAATGTCTCTAATGCCATCGTTAAACTCTGCGCACTTTTGTGCTTCCCAAAACCGCGAACTAGCTTCCACAAACCGTTATCTGACAACAACTTGCAGCTTTAACCATCTTCCTGGCAACGTTAGCGAGTTTAGCATCGGACAGCCTGATTATTAGTCTTGCACCGCGACACCGCCCTTGTTTGTCTCGTCCTGAACCAGTTCGGATGGCAAGCCAAGCCTCACGAGTCAAAACAGACGCAAACCCTTTCCCGATTTTCCCTTGCGTCGAGAATCGTGAGCCGGCCTTTATGCACGTTAAAGGAGTTCGCCCGCCGATTCCCTCCCCTTGGCCACTTCAATAGGCCCGTTTGGAGCACCGCTCATTGGTAAGTGGCTCGCCCCGCCAGACGCGTTACCAGGCCGAGTTTCCCCAGTCGCTTCGCCCTGGCGATCGGACTTGCCAAAATGGCAGGTCCGCGCGCGCTTGCGCGCCAGCACTGCAAATTATGTTCCAAATGTTCACATTATATCTGCTGCGATTGGAACCAGTGGCATGCGACCCATTTGCCCAGTCGAAAAATACGGGCCGCCATTGGGGTTTGCTTGTCGTCGTCGCGACGCTGTATTGCTGAGTATCGATTAGTCCTTCCAGGCGGATTGTGCGCGGCTTGCCTCAAGCTATCGGCGACCTAGCGTTCGGTGTTTGCATTCATGCCCTGACCCGGAGGCAGTCGTGAGTATAGACGAGCAGAGCCATCCCCCTCTCCCGACCCCCCATCCATCCGCCGGTGCCTTTATCTACCTGGCCATGGGCCTGATCACACTTGTAACGCTCAATCTCGAGCTCCTGTTCACGCGTGTCATCAGCGTGATGGCCTATTATCACCTGTCGTTCTTCATCATTTCGCTGGCGGTCCTGGGCATGACGGCGGGTGCCTTGTTGACGTACGTCTGGCCGCGCTACTTCGAGCCGCGTGCGGCACTGCCAGCCTTCGCCGACTGGTTTTTTCTCAGCATCCCGCTGAGCATCGGCTGTGCCTTTGCCATTACGCAGACCGAGTCGGGCAACCTCACCGGCGCGCTGGCCCTGGCCTTGACCGCCATTTTGATCAGCGTCCCGTTTGTCCTCTCTGGCATCCTGGTCAGCCTGACGCTGACGCGCTGCGGACTGCCGTATGGTCGAATCTACGCTGTCGATCTGCTCGGTGCGGCATTAGGGAGCTTACTGTTCGTCCCGGTGCTGGACCAGCTGTCGCCCGGCGGTTTCGCGCTGCTGTTGTCCGCACTTGCGGCCCTGGCGTCGTGGGCCTATCGCCGCTCGTTCGCCGTGGGTGGTCGTCGGCTGCCCTTGGCCTGGGCGCCGTTGATGGTCCTGGCGGTCTGCCTGACCGAATCCAGCCACATCGGCCTGGTGCCGCTCAGCGCCAAGGGCCAACGAATTGATCCGGACTCGTTGCTCTACCAAGGCTGGAACAGCCATTCCTTCGTCATGGTGGAGCAGATGCACAAGCAGCTGCCGTCGATGTGGGGCGCCAGCCCGCGCATGGAATGGCGGCCGGTGGACCAGGCCGAGTTGACGATCGACGGCAGTGCCGGCACGGCGTTCGTGCGCTTTGACGGCGACCTGGGACCGCTGGCCTGGCTCAACTACGACGTCACGGCGGTCCCCTACCAGCTCCACAAGCCGGGCGCCGTCGCCGTCATCGGCGCGGGGGGTGGGCGAGACATCCTGTCGGCGCTGGTCAACGGCGCCGACAGCGTGGTCGGGATCGAGGTCAACAAACGGATCGTGGACTTGCACCGGGGCGCGGCGGCGCCGGAGCTGTCGCAATTCAATCAGGTCAGCCGGCACCCGGCCGTCACCCTGGTTCATGACGAAGCGCGGAGCTACATGACCCGCTCGCCGCAATGTTTCGATGTCATCCAAATGTCGCTGGTCGATACGTGGGCCGCCTCGGCTGCGGGCGCCTATTCGCTGACCGAGAATGGTCTGTACACGCGGGAAGCCTGGCACACGTTTCTGGATCGATTGACCGACCAGGGCCTATTCTCAGTGTCGCGCTGGCATTCGGAAAATGGGCTGGGCGAGACCACGCGCTGCGTGGCCCTGGCGGTTGCCGTTTGCCAGGAACGGGGGCTGACGCCGCGCGACCACATTGCGCTGGTGTCCAGCAACAAGGTCGCCAACTTGATCATTTCGCGCCAACCGATTCAGGGCGGCTTACTTGAGCGGCTCCAGGAGGTCTGTCAGAAGTATCAGTATCAGCTCCTGCTGGCGCCGGGTCTGCCTTCCAGCCAGCCGCTCTACCAGCAACTGGTCGATTGTCAGTCCGAGCCGGAGCTGGCCGCGGTTTGCAGTCGGCAGATCCTCGACATCAGCCCGCCCAGCGATGACCGGCCGTACTTCTTCAACCAACTACGTTTCTGGCGGCTCGACTCGGTGCTATTCGACCAGGGCGGGTTCGAGTGCGCGGCCGGCAACCTGCGGGCGACCGGCACGGTGCTCTTGCTGCTGGCGTTCGGTATCGCCGCCGTGCTGGGCGGCGTGCTCTGGCCATTGCGGCGGGTCGGCCTGCCAGCCGGGATGCCGCTGCCCTTCTTCCGCACCGGCCTGCTGTACTTTGCTGCCATCGGGGTCGGCTTCATGCTGATCGAAATGGCATTCGTACAGCGCTTTTCCCTGGTGCTCGGCCATCCCTCCTATTCCTTGGCCTGCGTGATCGGCTCGATGGTGCTGGCCGCGGGGGTGGGCAGCGCGATCAGCGAGTATTTGCCCGCGGACCAGCCGCGACTGTTTCTGGTCTATCCCGCGATTATTTTGGCGGTTCAGCTGGCGGCCTGGGGCTTGCTGCCGGCGGCGACGCTGTGGGCCGTCACCCAGCCGCTAGCGACGCGCGTGGCGGTGACCCTGGCCTTCACCATTCCCTGCGGACTGGTGATGGGCCTGGGCTTTCCCCTGGGGATGGTGCAGATCACTCGGTATGGGGCGAGCGTCGCGCCGTGGATGTGGGGAATCAACGGAGCGGCCAGCGTGGTGGGCACCATCGTCGCCATTCTCATTTCCATGAGCCTGGGAATCTCGGCGACGGTACTGGCGGGCACGGTCTGCTACGGACTAATCCTGGCAGCCAACCTCCGCTTCCAGCGGCTTGGACAAGCCAGCGCAGCCACCGTGCCTGCCGAACCTGTCAGCCTGAGTGTAGCCCCGCAATGGCAGAAAAAGGGGATGAGTCAAGCCTGACTCTCCAGGATCGATCGCCATTGGCAGGAAGATCTTCAGTGGCGTGTCTGCTGGTTCACAGAAATATCGCGTGGGCTAGCGCGATAGACGATCTGCATCAACTACACAGCGCTGCGAATTACATATTCGTCACATCATCCACGGCCCCGCCCAGCATCGAATCCAGGGCGGCGGCTATCTGCGGGGCGTGCTCGGTCGTGTGGGCATAGACCCGGCACAGGCGGTGGCTGATCGGCAGCCGGCGGTAGAACTCGTTGGCGGTCAGCGGCTGGACGCGATTCTTGGCCGAGTCGAATAGAAAATTCTGCCCCGCCGCTGGTCCGGCTGTGTGGGGGCGAAAAATCGTGCGGGCGATATCGACCCGCAGCGGCACATCGGCCAGCTCGCGCGGCAAAATCTGCCGCAGCTTTTGCTCGACGATCGCGGCGTCGCTGAAGATGCTCGCCTGCTCCGAGTCGTCCTTGGCGAACACCAGGTTCCGCGAGCAGACCGTCACCCACGGCACCTTGCGGGCAATGAGGTCGCGCCAGCGCTGGCCGATCTCGCGCTTCGCCGGGTCGGTCGAGTTGGCCCACCGCTGCGTATCCACCAGCAGCGACGTCTCGGTGAAATACAGGTACTCATCGAGCCGCTCAAGCGGATTGCCCGGAAAGAGCCATTCCTTGCTAGCCACGAACAGGTCTTTGAGGGCCAGGTCGATGGCTCGCACCGTGCGGTGGAAATAGACGCTGCGAAACAGCTCGGCCCGCACGCCGATGAATCGCACAAGCGCGTCCATGCCGCGGTCGTGTATCGTCAGGCCGTGCGGGCTGAAAAAGCTGTAGTGCAAGAGCCGATCGAGGTCGAACGCCCGCGGGCTGTAGCCGGTCATTTGGGCGTCGCGGAGGACGAAATCCATGTTGTCGATCGTGTAGATGCCCGACAAGAGCGAACGGAGGAGTACGAGCCACCGCGGCTGGCTGTCGGCATCGCCGGCTTTGGGCCGCTGGATGAGCCAGGCGATCTGCTTGGGATCGAGCGACTCGCCCGCCTCCAGGGCTGAGTTCGGATTGCGGCGGACACGGCGGAGCTGCTCGCCCAGTCGTTCGCGGATAATCACGGCCCCCAGCGTCTCGTGCGTCAGGCCGTGGCCCTTGAGGAAATGTTCGTCGAAGAAGTGGCCGAAGGGGCCGTGGCCCACGTCGTGCAACAGGCCCGACAATCGCAAGAGCGTCTCGACGTAGCCGCGGCTGGGCGCGTCGGGACACATTTCCTTCAGGCTGGGATAGAGCACCGCGGCCGCCCGGCTGCCCAGGTGCATGGCCCCGATCACGTGCGGAAACCGCGTGTGCTCGGCCGACGGATAGACCCACCACGCAGTCTGAAGCTGGTGAATGTGCCGCAGCCGCTGGACCCAGGGATCGTCGATGATCTGCCGCTCGGAGACCTCCCCCTCGGGCAACCCCGCGCCCGACGTGAACGGGATATAGCCGTGAACCGCGTCGTAGGTGAGGTTAGTGGAGTCGAGAGACATGGCAATTTCAGATTTATGATTTCAGATTTCAGATTTGAGACAATTCCATCCGCTGTATGCTTCCAAATCTGAAATCTGAAATCTGAAGTCAACTCGCCTTCTTCCCTTCCGCAATCTCCTGCTCCCACTCGTCCAAAAGCGGCCAGTCGATCGCGCAGGTCCCGAAATCGGCCATGTGCAGATAACCTTCCAGGCGGGCGATCGTCTTGTCGAGCAGGCGGTTGTCTTTGCGGAAATAGGGGCCGTGGCTGGGCAAGAGCCATTTCACGTCGCTCTCGCGGATGCGCTTGAGCGACTTGACGAACGACGGCAGGTCGCTGCCGTGATGGGCGTCGATCGCCCCTACGCAGCCGTCGCGATAGATGTTGTCGCCGGAGAACAAAACGTCCCCCATGCGGAAACTGAGCTGGCTATCGGTGTGGCCCGGAGTCAGCCACACATCGAGCGAGAGGTTGCCGACCTGGACCTTCTCGCCCTCTTCGAGCGTGCCGTCGATCTTCACTGGCGGCATCGCCATGTCGATTTTCTGGGCCTCGATCTGGGCGAACGTGCGGAGCTTGTCGCCCGCTTCCAGGGGCGGCACGGCTTTCGGATGGGCGTAGACCGGGGCCTTGAGCAGGTGCTTGGCCTTCGACAGCCCCTGGATGTGATCGACGTCGGCATGCGTGCCGATGATCATCTTGCACTTGGCCAGCGGAAAATCCATCTGCCGGATCAGCTCGATGATTTCCTCGACCGTCTCCTCCAGGCCGATATCGATCAGCAGCCACTCGTTCTGGTCGTACACCAGGTAAACGCAGCACCCGAGCACTTCGCCCGCCTGGTAGTTCATTTCGATGATGTTCGGCAGGATGGGCTTGCGGGCGAGCATGGGGCGACGGGGGGCTGGGGGCTTCCCTGCCATGAAGAGTTGGGCAGGTTTGCGGCCTGCCGGGGAAACTGCACCGAGGGATTGTAAAACTGAGCTTCGGTGACAGCAACCTGCGCGGCGGCTGGATCGACGTAAATTCTTGTGGGGACAGCGGTTATTGAGAGGGAGTCTCAGCCGCGAAGCTTGGAAAACTGAGACGCTGATACTGCCTTTGGCAGGCACAAGCGTTGGCAACAGAAATCTCAACGTATATTACGCAGCATCCCTATCTTTCCGCAGTTCTACTGTTCGCGGCAACCGCGGGGTATATTTGGCAACTGCATGCCCTGGCCGAAAGAGTTCGGCCGCCCCCGCCCCATGGACCCCTGCGATGACATATATCAGCGCTGTGCGCGCTTCGTTTCTATTGGCTCTCGTCGCCCTGTGGCAAGCGGCTCTGCTCGGCTGCAATTCCTCACCCAGCGGATTGCCGGCCCAACCAGTCGCCGCTGCGGGCGGCAAAACATCCGCAGCCAGCGAAGCAGACCTTCTCAAGCAAATTGACGATGCGCTCGAGCACACGTATGAGCATCGCCGCCTCTCTGTCGGCGCCACCGACCAGGACCAGGCCGCCTGGCAAATCATTCACGGGGCGCTCGCCTTCAAGCGCGAGTTCCTGGTAAGTGCCGACGGCCAGGATGTTTCGGCCGTCGACTACGTCCTCGCCGGCAGGCCCATGAAGGGGCTTGATTTTCAGGAAGGGGACGTGCTCGACGAGGCAACGGGCCGCCGCGGCATTCGCTCGTACATCGCTGGCGACAAGATGGGGCAAGGGCACACCGATCAGTGGATGGGCTACCTCAGCGATTGCCGACTGCCGCTGGACGAGAAGATCGTCGTCGGCGGCAAGGACCACACGGTCGCCGATTACATCGACCAGATGAAGCTCGACGTGCACAGAAACGCCCAGCGCGAATATAGCTGGACGCTGATGGCGATGACGGCCTACTACCCGACCGATTACAAGTGGACCGCGGGCGACGGCCAGGAGTGGAGCATCGAGAAGCTCGTCGAGATCGAGATCGAACACGACCTGAACGACAGCCCGTGCGGCGGTACGCACCGGATGACCGCCCTGGCGATGGCCTACAACCGCCACGTTGCCGCTGGTGGCAAGGACGAAGGGGTGTGGAAGACGCTGCACGAGCGGATCGACAAGTGTGTCGAGGATTCGCACAAGTACCAGAATCCCGACGGCTCGCTGTCGTCGAACTACTTCCTGCGACCCGGAACTTCCGCCGACTTGGCACTCGCCATTGGTTCGGCCGGCCACACGCTGGAGTTTCTGACAACGGCTCTCGACAAGGTCCAGTTACAGCAGCCTTGGGTCGTACTTGCCGTGCAGGATGTCTGCAAGCTGTTTCGCAAGCTCAAGCCGGTTGATGTCGAATGCGGCGCCCTGTTCCACGCCGCCCACGGCCTGGTGCTCTATCGCGAGAAAGTCTACGGCCCGCGGACGTTTGGCAAAACAGAAGCGGCCGCCGCACCCGCTCAGCCCAATTAGTGCGGAACGATCAGGCGTTCTTCGTCGTCCGACCGTTCGGGCGAGAACTCAACGCCTTCATAAACTTCGGCCAGCGGCAGCTCTGCTCCGATTGCGGCCAGGGGGATGACAGCAGACCGCCCCGCGTGAACTTCACGCACAAATCCTTGTTCCGTGCGGCGATAAGCCACGACAGCCGCCGACTCCTGTTCGACCAGCAGATAAGCGGCCAGGGTTGGAATGGTCAGGTAGGCGTCCTTCTTTTCACCCTCGTCAATTCGCCGGGTCTTTTTCGACAATACCTCTACGATCACGACCGGATCGTCTTGAAACGAGTCGTCCGGCGGGTTCTGGTCGCACACCACCGACGCGTCGGGATAGTAGAAGCGCACGTGCGACGGGAGGCGGACGCGAACTTTTGTGTCAGAGTTGAACGGCCGGCAGCGGCGGCCACGCAGACGGGTATGCAGAGCGGCAAACGCATTTCCCGCAATGATGTTGTGCGCATTGCGAGCTCCAGCCATCGCGTAGACAACGCCCGCGACGTACTCGTGCTTGATCGGCGACACGAGTTCCCCGGCCAGGTAGTCCTCGACGGAAATCAGATTGAGCTTCTCGGCGGCAGTCATGTAGATAGTATATCACGCCTCATTTGCCCGGCGCATCCAACTCATCGATCTGCTGGAGGATCGCTTCGCGCCGCTCGCCCGTGGCGCGTCGGGCGGCCATTTGCAGATGAATCTTCGCCACGCCCGGCTTGCCGTCGGCAATCGCGCCGCGGGCCTTTTCGAGCAATGCGTCGATCTCCGCACCAGCCGCGGCCTGGTCAGCAGAACCCTCCGCTGCCTTGCGGGCCTTGATTTCGGCGATGCTCAACTCGCCCCGCTCGGCGGAACTTGGGCCTTTGGCGGACCCGCCTCCGCTTGCCGCGGCTGGCGTGTCCGGTCGGCGCTCGCCCGTTGTTTCGCCGGCCTGTAGACGCGATAGGCGCTCTTGCAGAACCGAGTTGAATGCTGGCGGCTCGCCACCGATCACCGGCGTGATTCCGGTCACGAATGGGCGCAGCGTTTGATCGAAAAAGGCCCCGGTGCCGCCGTTGGGGACGGTGACCATCGGCGTCTGTCCCGTGAAGGTCGAACTGGAGCCCTGGCCAGCCGTGAAGTTAATGAACCCGTTTGGTCCGGCAAAGCCAAATCGCGCGCCAGCGTTGGGATCGAACCCGCCAAATGGCGGCGCGACCGGGCCGCCGAAGTTGAAGAACCAGCCGTTGCCGCGGATTCCCCAATTGACGCCAAATTGCTCGTAAAAGCTGTGGCTGATCGTCGGGTGCGGCCCGGCGACGGTGACTTGCTGGGCACTGGCCGAGCGGATTGCTGAAACGGCCGCAATGACCGCCAGTAGCGAGATCAAGCGAATTTGCATCTTCTTCCGTCTCCAGCCTTGCCCCAGCAGCGGATTCTAAGGCCGCCGGGTACGGCTGGTCAACGCAGACCGGGCGTGGCACACTGATTCGGATGTACCGCATGCGCGCGTCGCACCGGTCCTGCGGTTGGGCTTGCGACGAAGGCAACCATCCCGCGGCCGCCGCGTTTGACCGGCAGGAAATCGTGGCCTACGGTTAGTTGGATCGAGTCTTACCCCGCCGCCTCGACCCGTCAGATTCTCTCACTTCGAGGTTGTCGCGATGTCTCCTACGTTTGACACGGCTGTGGAACCGTTCGTAGATCGCCGGAACCATTCCGGGACCGTCACCTCTCCCCAGCGCGACGCACAGCAGCGAGAGCGGCGGCAATTCGCCAACACCTACGAAGATCTTTCACCCGAGGCCCGCGAGCTGGCCCAGGCGATCGACGGCTACAAGCTGATGCACCGCCGCCGGTTCATCACGTACGAAGAAATGCTCTCCGTAGTCAAGACGCTGGGGTATCGGCGGGATTAGGAAACTGCTTTGGCTGCGATCGTCAGCGCCATCAATCGTTCCCGCGAAGGGCAAGCTTCAGGACATCCCGAGCATAGGCGCGCAAGGTGGTGCGGAAAGATGGTATGCGCGCGTGTGAGGCGGCCAGAGAATCGGCAGTTTCACGAGCCATGGCAAGTTGAAGTGCCACGAATTTGCCATTCGTGAAGCTCTGGTCATTCAATCGGTAATCAGCGCTGTTTCGGGCCGCCCGAAACATGTTCAGTTTGTCCCCGACCATCGCCAGTTCAACGTCGCGACCATTCTGCAAGCACTTGGCGAGCTTGTCGTGAACTTCCGCTGTCGAGGGACGCACGACTCCGCAATCCTCCACGACCAGCCGAGCCGCATGGAAGATTGCGTAGTAAGCCCGGCTGATCGCAGACCGCCGCTCTGCTTCTCCCGAGCTGGCCGACAGGCGCACCGCGAGAACCAAGAATTCGTCTGGTTTCATCGCGGATCGACCATCAGGCGATAGTCGCTAATTCCATCGCCCAGCGCTGCGCGGATCGTCCGGTGCCAGTCGTCCACTTTAGAGACGAGCTCGTGGGTGTCGCCGCTGGCGGGAGTGGTGACGACAAAGTACTGCGATGGGAACTCTGGATCGTCCTCGACACGAATTGACGCGGGACCGCCGAACAATCGCTCGGTAATTTCGATGACCCGTGGGTGGGCTGCCTCCGAAAGCGCAGTAAGCGGAGGAGCGAACGAAGGAAGGTCGCTCGTTGCGTTGTGCGAGCTTATGGACATAGGAATCTCACGCGCTGCATGCGGAGGGCATTTCACCTGCGATTAACTATTCTGCACGCCGCCACTGGATTTGCAAACGGAAGTTTGTATGCGCGCTACTCCTCCCCCGCCAGCTTCGCCCGGCCCATCGCTACGTCGAATTCATAGACCGCAGGCACAAGCAGGGCCGCGGTGGTGAACCCGTAGGCAAAGGAAACGGCGAAGAACACCTGGAATGGTTTATCGACCAGGAAGCACGTAACGGCATAAAGCGTCGCAAACGGCAAGAGCAATGACGCCAGGCCGATCGCCGTCGAAGGATTGCGGCTGCCGAGCGTGACAAACAGGCCCACGCTCCCTCCCACGATGAATGCCAGGAACGGCGCGAGCTGCGTCTGGAAGCTGCCGCTGAAACTGATCATAAAGAGGATCAGTGTGACGACGCCGAGAAAGAGGAAAAACACGCTTCCCAGGCTTACGCCGACCGCCGTCTTGGAACTGGCGTAGTTCAGGCCGCAGTGAATGCCCAGCATGATCACGAACAGGTCCATTACCGCCAGACCGATCAGCAAATAGAGCAGGTTTTCGAGCGACAGCGCCCCGGCTCCCCACAGGACCACACACAGGATCAGCGGCGCGATGAGCATTTCCTTGGTGACCCAAGCCACCCCGAGCATCTTGCCGAAAATGAACTCCTTCGGCGAAAGATCGGTGACGAGCAAAAGATCCAGCGACCCGCCGTCCCGTTCGTTCGTGATCGAGGTCACGGCCAGCGCATTGACGATAATCAGGCTGACGAGTGCGAGCAGCCCCACGGGCCAGACGGTGAGCGGAATCAGCGCTTCATTCGCGCGGGCAAAAGCCGCTCCGCTTTGGATCGTGAAATAGATGCCGGCCGCGGCCAGAATCAGCAGCAGCAGGTACGCGAGGCGGATGATAATCACTTTGCGGCCATAAGCCCACGTGCACGTTTCCCGCCAGAGCACGGGATTGTCCCAAACCTCGCGGCTCTTTTGATCGATTGTGCGGACGCGGGCATCGACGTGACCAGCCCGAGCCGCTTCAGCCGGGGATAAATCGGTCGGCTGCTGCTCGTCTGGGGCGCCGAAGATGCTGCCGCCTTCGGCGGTCGGAGCGAGTTGGAAAGTCTCGCGGCCCGGATTCCACACCCGAAGGCGCCAGATGGCCAGGCCGTTGAGCAGTCCCGCTGCGATGAGCGCCGCAATGACAAACAGCGTATCGCCGGCGAGCCACGCCGTGGTGGCATCGCGAAATGGATGGGCCGCTGTCCAGACCGCCAGAAACGGATTTGCCGCCGTCGCGACCTTGGCCAGTGGAATTCCGCCGATCGCTCGATTGCCGGCAAACGCTCCGGCTGCCGTCCACAGACCGATCCACAGCACCAGGATCAGAGCGGTCATCGAGAGTGACTGAAACGTCTTTTCGCGGGCCAGGGCCACGGTCGAACCCAAGCTCCCCGCCGCCAGCACGGTCGCCATCGTCACCAGAAACACGCGGCCAACCTGGGCCGGTGAAACACCGCCGAACAGCGTCAGCAGCATGAAAATCGGCACGGCCGAGGCGAGCATCACCAGCACGTCCAGCAAGCTGGCCAGCAGCTTGCCCAGCACCAACTCGTGGTTCGACAAGCGCGTCATCAAAAGCAGGAGCATTGTCTTTTTGTCCTTCTCCTGCGCGACAGCACTGGCCGAGCGGGTGGCCGCGAGAAACGTCATCAGGGCCAGCTGCAAAGGCGCCAGTACCAGGAACAAGGTCGAGCCGAAATGGGCCATGTCCTGGACGGTGCGGATGATCTGCGTGCCGGCGAGCACGAGCCAGGCGGTATAGATCAGCACCCAGAGCAAGGCGCCGTAGAGCGTCCGATAGACGAAGTGCTGCCAGCGACGAGGAGCCGTGACGAGTTCGCGGGTGAAGATCGGGCCGATGAACAAGGGAGCGAATCTCGACGGCGACAGCGCGAGGGACTAGATTCGGGGAATGACAGGGAAGGAGGATTATAGACTCATCCTGCCCGCTGGTTGGGTGCACGTCCCGCAACTTCATGCCTGCTAAGGTGTTACGACCCACTAGCCTGGTCGGTTCCCCATCCTAAAACTATCCGCAAGTCATTGCCGCCCAAAGCCTTACGTTCCTTCCAAGATTTCCATCCGCACCCTCAATAATCTTCCGCCGCGGCGCATCTAGTGGATGAAGCGGCATGTGCCGAGCGGTTCGGCAGGAGCCCGGCTAGTGTCCGACGCAGATTCAGCAAAACTCGACGCGTCGGTGGTGGCGGCACTCTACGTCGAACATGGCGAAGAGTTGCGGCGGTTTTTGCAGGGGATTTTGCGAGACGGCCAACTGGCCGCAGATGTGCTGCAAGCGACCTTCGTGAAGATGGCCGAACGGGGCCACGAAACGAAAGTCGAATCGCGAAAGGCCTGGCTCTTTCGCGTGGCGTTTAACGAAGCCATGGCGGTTCGCCGTCGCGAGGCGGTGGGAGACAAGATAGTCCGGAACATGGCCGAACAGGTGCCCGCCTGGCGTCTGAACGGCATGCACCAGAACGGCATGGAACGACAGGCCGACGACCCGCTGGTGCGGCTGGAGTCGGTCGAGGCGGTGCGGGAAGCAATGAGCCAGTTGCCTCCCGAACAGCGTCAACTGGTGCGAATGCGGATTTACGAGGAAAAAACGTTCGCAGTGATCGCCAAAGAACTTTCGATTCCCCTGGGAACGGCTTTGGCTCGGATGCGAGCGGCACTTATCAAGCTGCGGGCGAAACTGACAACGAACGAACCACTGGAGAGCCAGCAGGGCCCGGAATCGGACGAAAAATGAAGTCGCACGAATGTGAAAACGAACTCGATTGGTCGGCTTTCTGCTATGCAGCCGGCGAAATGAACGCAGCCGATGCGGCCGCGTTCGAGCAGCGGCTGGCCGAGGATCAAGCGGCCCGCGAAGCGCTGGCCCGCGCGGTCGAATTGACCGAGGCTGTGGCCGCGGCGGAGTCCCTCGAGCCTGCCGTTACGCTCAACGAGGCCACCTGGAATTGGAGCCGCCGGCTTGGATGGATGGCGATCGGCTCGGCGGCGTCGCTGCTGGTGGCTTTGCTGTGGAGCGGCGCCGGCTCGTGGTTCATCAGCCAGCCGAGTGGTACCGGCGATCAATCGCAGCTTGCTGCCGCCTGGAGCCTGACACGGCAGGAGCTGGCCGACAGCGAGTCGGATCTTTGGTATCCCAAGCACTTATCGGCCAGTGAAGCGGTCGAACCGGCGGAGTTGACGGGCCAGGCTGGTGGATTCGACGAGGTCGATTCGGCTACTCCTGCCTGGTTGACGGCCGCAGTCGAAAGTTATCCGAACGAGCCGTCCGACCCCGACAACACCCCCTTTGACGGCGAGCGGAGCAACAACTAACCATGCGCTGGCTGACGCAGATCATATCGCTATCCGCAGTCGTCGCCTTGGGTGGCGTGCTGATGGCCGATGCGCTCCTGGCCCAACAGGCCCTTCAACAGGGCGCGGTAAATTCTGCTGCCCCGGCGGCCCAGAGAGCCAAGGACAAGCAGCCCCTGTCCTTTACCCCCGAGCGCGAGGCGGCGGCCCTCAACTTCGTCGATCGCAACCACCCCGAACTGACCGAGTTGCTCGCCCACCTGAAGAACAGCCAGCCCAAGCAATACGAGCAGGCGATCAAGGAAATCTATCGAGTTACCGAGCGGCTGGCTGGCATTCAGGAACGGGATGTGCTGCACTACGAGCTGGAAGTCAAGCTGTGGACGGCCCAGTCGCGCGTGCAGCTACTGGCGGCCCGCCTGAAGATGGACAATAGCGAATCGCTCAAGAAGGAGCTTCGCGATGCCTTGGCGGCTCAGGTCGACGCCCGGCTCGACGTCCTCAAGCACCAGAAACAGATGGCCGCCCAGCGGCTCGCCAAAATGGAAGGCGACATCACCCAGCTTGAAGGCAACAGAGAGAAGGCCATCGAGCGGCAGCTCGACATGCTCTCGCGCGGCGCGGGGAGCACCGGTGTCACCAAGGCCGGAAAGGCGAACAAGAAGGCCGTTCGAAACACCGGCAAGAAGGCCGCCGACAAGAAAGCGGTCGAGTAACTCCTGCCAATATCCCCACCAACCTTCCCACCGATTGGTTCGCGGAGAATCGCCATGCGGATTGGAATCGCAACTATCACCCGCACAGTGTTCACCCGTGCGTGCGCCGTGCTGGCCCTGGCGGCTGGCGGCATCGCTCTGTCGGCTGAACAAGCATTAGCCGGCGAGAGGACTGCTGCTGGCACAGCCAGTGGTGACACGATCGCCCCCGTCACCGAGCGCTTCGCTCAGGAAAGCGTCGAAGAAATCCCTAGCTTCCAGCGGCACGTCAGCCCGCTGTTTGGCCGACTCGGCTGTAATGGCCGGGCGTGCCACGGGTCGTTTCAGGGGCGCGGCAACTTCCGGTTGTCGCTGTTCGGCTACGACTTCAAGGCCGACCACGACGAGCTTTTGAAGGGCGAGCCGAAGCGGGCCAATGCCGAAACGCCGCTTGAGAGCCAGATTCTCGTCAAGCCGACCGACGCCGACATGCACGAAGGGGGCCAGCGTTATAAGAAGGGGGGCTGGGAATACCACGTCTTCCGCCGCTGGCTCGAAGGGGGCGCCAAGTTCGAAGAAGCCCAGGTGCAGAAGCTGGTGACGCTCGACGTGCAGCCAGCGGAGGTCTTGTTTGCCGGTACTGGCGAGACGGTCCAGCTCAAGGCCGTCGCCGTTTGGCCCGATGGCACCCGCGAGGATGTCACGCCGCTGTGCCGCTTCGTGAGCAACAGCGAGCAAGTTGCCAAGATCTCGACCAATGGAGTGGTGACCGCGACCGAGCCGGGCGACACGCACGTCGTCGTGTCGTACGACAACGCCGTCATCGCCGTACCGGTCATTCGCCCAGTGAGCGACAAGGTAGGCGACAAGTATCCGCAAGTCGCGCATTACGAAGGAACGCAGCCGACCAAGATTGACGAGCTGGTCGTCCAGAAACTACGCAAGCTGGGCGTCGTCCCGTCGGACGAATGCACCGATGCCGAGTTCCTCCGCCGCGTCAGCCTCGACCTGACCGGCACATTGCCGACGGCAGCCGAGGTCGAACAGTTCCTGGCCGACTCCTGCGCGACCAAGCGGGCCGACAAGATCGAACAGCTTTTGAACTCTCCGGCCTATGTCGCCTGGTGGACGACGCGGCTGTGCGATTACACCGGCAACAACGATCAGAAGTTGAACCAGAACCAGTTGGGCGGCAACCGCGGCGGGCCCACGCAGCAGTGGTATGACTGGATCTACGAGCGCGTAGCCGCCAACAAGCCCTACGACGAGATCGTGGAAGGGCTGGTCATGGGCACCAGCCGCATGCCGGGCGAAAGCTACGCCGAATTCTGCGAATCGATGAGCAAGCTGTACCACCCCAATAGCGATTCGAAGTTCGCCGACCGGCCAACCATGCCGTATTACTGGGCCCGCACCGGGTTCCGCACGACGGAAGAACGGGCGATTGGCTTTGCGTACACGTTCCTCGGGATTCGCATCCAGTGCGCCCAGTGCCACAAGCACCCGTTCGACCAATGGGCCAAGGCCGATTTCGACGCCTTTGAGCCGTTCTTTGGCCGCGTGCAGTTGCTCGCCAACGGCGCGCGCGACAAAGACACACAGGAGCAGTATCGCAAAATGCTGGCCGACCTGGGCGTCGAAATGGGCCAGCGCAATAACGACCTGCGGCGGCAATTGCTCGCCCAATTGAGCGACGGCAAGACGATCCCCTTCCCGGAGATCGCAGTGACGCCGCCGCCGGCCCAAAATCGCCGGCCCA
>JAKEHX010000072.1 GCA_022614795.1 Planctomycetaceae bacterium
ACATCCCTTCCTTATCCCCTGGATGGTGTACCATGTCCCGCCCCTCCCTCGTAGCGTTTCGCTGGTCGAAGTCGTCCCGGAATCCGGCCACACGGCGCCGCATCTTTTTTGAGCCGTTGGAAGAGCGCTGTGTGCTGGCGGCCCCCACAATCACCCTGGGCACGGCGGGCGGCGTCTTTGCGCTCGACCCCACGTTCGACGTCGACGGACTGGTGCGGACCGACCTGGTTACCAGCCAAGACGATTCGGCCTGGGACACTGCCGTCCAGGCGGACGGCAAGATCATCGCGGTGGGCCAGGCCGCCGGCGCGAGCGGCATGCCGGACTTTGCCGTCGTGCGCTACAACGTCGATGGCTCGAAGGACCTGTCGTTCGGCGGCGGCGACGGCGTCTTCACGTTCAACTTCGCGGGCCAGGACGTCGCCAAAGCGGTCCTCATCCAGCCGGACGGCAAGATCGTCGTGGCGGGCACCGCCGAAACGATCGGGACGGGTGGATTCAACCTCGGGGTCATCCGGCTGAACGACGACGGCACGCTGGACATGAGTTTTGCTCCCGACGGCGGCAGCGACTTTGGAGGCGGGGCGCTGACGGTCGATTTCGGCGGAACACTCGACTTCGGCGACGCCGCGGCCCTGCAAGCCGACGGGAAGATCGTCGTCGTGGGGACAAGCAGCTCCCTATCTGGCACCAACAAGATCGGCGTGGTCCGCATCCATAGCGACGGCAGCCTCGACACGGGTTTCAGCGGGGACGGCAAGCAGGAATTGGACCTCATCATGACGCCGGGCAGCACCGAGCTGGCGGCGGGAGTCGTGGTCCAGGGGGATCAAAAGATTGTCGTGGCTTCGCAGATCAGTGACGAGAACGGCATCAACAAGGCGGCCATCACGCGCCTCAACTCCGATGGTTCCCCCGACGGTTCGTTCAGTGGCGGGACGGTCATCACTACCTTCCCCGCCGCCCCCGTGTCCACCATTGGCGGCTTCGTGGAAGCGGTGGCCCTGGACGGCGACAAGATCGTGGCGGCCGGCACCCTGCTGCACGACCTGAACCTCGAAGACTTCTTCGTGCTGCGATATAACGCGGACGGCACGCCGGACAACACTTTCGACGGCGACGGCATGGTGTTTTCCAACTTCGGCACCGACAGCCGCGACCGGGCCTTTGACGTCGTGGTCCAGGGGGGAAAGATCATCGTGGCCGGCGAGTCCGACGGCGGGACGGGCAACGACGACTTCCTCGTCGCGCGCTACAACAGCAACGGCTCGCTGGACACCACGTTCGCCCCGGGCGGCAGAATCAAAACGGATTTTCTCATCAATAACCTCTCCAAAATCAACGGCGCCCGGAGCCTGGCCCTGACGCCCACCGGCGGCATCGTCCTGGCCGGCCAGTTGAATCACGTCAACGGCACCGACTTCCTGCTCGCCCGCTACGTGCAGCCGCCGGGAAACCCGCCCACTTTCGATCCGATCAACGAAAACGGCTCGATCACGCTGACCGGCTCGTACACGACCAGCTCGCCGCTGGCGGCCACGATCACCATCAATTGGGGCGATGGGACTTCGTCCTCCGTCCCGGTGACCGGGGGCGCCGCCCCGTTCTCGGCCAGCCATACCTACCTGGACGACGTGCCGAGCGGCGACCCCAGCAACAACAACCTGATCACGGCGACGATCGTCGATCCCGAAGGCGCCGACAGCGAGTCCACGTCGGTCATCGTCAACAACGTGGCCCCCCTGGCCGGCGCGCTGGGCGGCCCGTCCGGAGGCGTGCGCAATCAGCCCCTGACATTTACCGGCTCGTTCACCGACGTGGGGACGCTAGATACGCACTCGGTGATCATCAACTGGGGCGACAACACCACGTCGGCTGCGGTGATCAATCCGGTCACGCGGACGTTCACCGCGAGTCACGAGTACGCCAGCACGGGCGGCTTTACCCTGTCGTATACGCTCACCGATGACGACACCGGCCAGGTGGCCGTCGCCAGTGCGGCGGCGGTCAATATCGCCGTTGCCCAGTTGCAGCCCGCTCCGGGCCTGCCGGGCGAAACGGCACTCTTCATCGGCGGCACCGGCGTCGGCGAGTCGATCAGCGTCACGCCCGCCACCACCAGCGTGGAGGCCTTTATCAACGGCGTCAGCCAGGGTGTCTTCGACCCCACCGCGGCCGTCTTCATCTACGCCGGCAGCGGCGACGACGACCTGCAAATCAGCGGCTCGATCGCCCTCTCGGCCTGGCTGTTCGGCGGCGCGGGCCACGATCGCATGAAAGGGGGCGCGGGAAGCGACGTGCTGCTCGGCCAGGACGGCAACGACCTGCTCGTCGGCGGCGCGGGACGCGATATCCTGATCGGCGGCCTCGGCGCCGACCGCATCGTGGGCAACGCCGACGACGACATCCTGATTTCCGGCACGACCAGCCACGATGCCAACATCGCGGCGCTGGCCGCCATCCTGGCCGAATGGACCAGCACGCGCGATTGGAATGCCCGCACGGCTAATATCTCCGGCGCCGGCACCGGACCGCGGGAAAACGGTATGTTCTTCCTCACCGCGTTGACGGTCCAGGACGACGGCGCTCGCGACGTGATGACCGGTTCGTCCGGATTCGACTGGTTCTTCGCCAATCTCGGTTCCGAAGACGACGCGAGCAAGGACAAGATCACCGATTTGAGCGCGGCGGAGTTTGCCGCGGACCTGGAGTTCATCGGGTCCTAGGGCTGGGGGCTAGGGCTGGGGGCTGGGGGCTAGGGCTGGGCGAAGAGTCGCACCGGCTAACTTTGCAATTTGCAATTTCTAATTTGCAATTTGCAATGTTCAATTCGCAATTCGCAATTCGCAATTTGCAATTGGACCATCCGCAGGAGTCGGACGATTGCAAATTGGTCATTGAACATTGCAAATTGCAAAGTGAGCGGGTGCCACTCCCTAGCCCCTAGCCCCTAGCCCTAGCCCCTAGCCCTTGCTCCGGGCCTCACTTGACCAAATACCCGCCGTCCACCACCAGCGTGTGTCCCGTAACGAACGAGGCCGCGGGCGATGCCAGCCACAGCACCGCCTCGGCGACTTCCTCCGGCTGGCCCATGCGGCCGATCGGATGGGCCGCGGCCAGCTTCTCGCGAACGGCCGGCTCGGTGGCGAATCGCCGGACCATGTCGGTTTCGATGGCGGCCGGGGCGACCGCGTTGACGCGAATTCCCTGCTTCGCGTATTCCAGGGCCGCGGCCTTGGTGTAGCCGATGACGGCGTGCTTGGTGGCGACGTAGGTGGCGTTGCCGGTGATGGCGATCAGGCCGCCGATGGACGAGGTGTTGACGATCGCCCCGCCTCGTGCCTTGAGCATTTGGCGGATTTCGGCCTGCATCGACAGCCACAGCCCCTTCACGTTGATCCCCATCACGCGGTCGTAGTTCTCGACCGTTTGCTCGTGAAATGGGGCGGCGGCGTCTTCCACGCCCGCGTTGTTGAACGCCACGTCGAGACGGCCGAACCGCGAGAGCACCGTGGCGATCATGCTTTCGACGTCGGCCGGCTGGCTGACGTCGGCCCGCACAAACAGGCCCTGGCCGCCCGCCGATTGCACGAGCTGCACCGTCTCGTTTCCTTCGGCTGCCCGGCGGCCGGCGATGGCGACCGAGGCCCCCTCGCGTCCAAAGGCGACGGCAGCGGCCCGGCCAATGCCCGACGTGCCGCCGGTGATAAGAACGACCTTGTCTTGAAATTGTTTCATGGCAGGGGCTCCGATTGGTGACGGCTGGCATGCCTCATTTTGCACTTTGCAATTCGTACTTTGCAATTTGCAATGGGTTGCCGCACTGATTGCAAATTGCAAAGTAGGAATTGCAAAGCGCAAATCGCGTTAGCTTAGAAGCGGTTCACGCGGTATTTCCTGAAGTCTGGCGACTTCAGCTACGTGTCACGCCAGGTCGAAGAGCAGGACTTCGGCGGGCGACGTTGCGGTGATCGCCACCTGCGTCTCATCGCTGATCGCGGCGCCGTCGCTGGTAGCCAGCGGAGTGCCGCTCAGATCGACCGATCCGCGGAGCACTTGCAGCCAGGCATGACGGCCGGCGGTCAGTGCATGCGTCACTAGGGCGCCGGCGTCGAGCGTCGCCAGATAAAGCCGCGCGTCCTGCTCGATCGTCAGCGAGCCGTCGTCGCCCGTCGGCGAAGCGACCAGCCGCAATCGATTGTGCCGCTGGGACTCGGCAAAAGCTTTTTGCTCGTAGCTCGGCGAAAGGCCCGTTTCGCGCGGCAAGAGCCAGATCTGATAGAGGTGCACCGGCTCGGTGGCGGACGGGTTGAATTCGCTGTGGCGAATGCCGCGGCCGGCCGACATCCGCTGTAACTCGCCCGGGCGGAGCACTTCGCCGTGGCCCAGGCTGTCCTTGTGCTGCAATGCTCCCGACAGGACGTAAGTGACGATCTCCATGTCGCGATGTCCGTGCATGCCAAAGCCCATGCCCGGCGCGACGCGGTCCTCGTTCATCACCCGCAGGGCGCGAAAGCCCATCTGGGCCTCTTCGTAATAGTCGGCGAACGAAAAGGTGTGGTAGGTATCGAGCCAGCCGTGATTGAAGTGGCCGCGGTCTTGGGAGCGTCGGATGGTAATCATCGTAGTAGGCACACTCCGTGTGCCGTCCTTTGAAGTAGAAGAAGACAACCTCCGCGTGTGTCTACGCCGACGGCACACGGAGTGTGCCTACTACTTTCGTGTAAATTGTTGATTAGTAAAGTATTTGGGTAGCGGAAGTCGCCAGACTTCCGGGATTGATTCGCAGGCAGCCGGAAGTCTGGCGACTTCCGCTACAGAGTTATTAGACCTCAGCCGGCTCGGCGACCAGCGGCTCGCGGGCCCGCTCGAGCAGATTGCTCAGCGTACTCAATTCATGCCGGTCCAGATGGCCTAGCAGCGACTTGTGCATATCCATCAGCGGCTGATCGATCTCGCCCAGCAGCCCGACCGCCTTGTCGCTGATGCACACATAGACGACGCGGCGGTCGTTCTCGCACCGTTTGCGGTTCACCAGGCCGGCCACTTCCAGCCGGTCGATGAGGCCGGTGATTCCCGGCACGACGGTGATCATCCGCGAGGCGATTTCCAGGATCGGCAGCGGCTTTCCCTCGCCGCGGAGGATGCGGAGGATGTTGTACTGCTGCGGCGTCAGCCCGAACCGCCGAAAGAGGCGGGCAAAACGGATCTGCAACTGGTCCGACGTGCGGAGCAGATTCAGCAGAGCCTCCTGTTCGGGCATTTCAAACGGCTTTTTCTTCTTTAGTTCGTGTTGGAGAGATGTCATCGTCGTGTCGCCGCCTCAAGTAGTAGGCACACTCCGTGTGCCGTCTGCCGACTTCCTAACCACCCATTCTTGTTCCTAATAATTTATAGGTCAACTAAAACAGGTTCAACGTCTGCGTTTGCAGATTTCCCAAGCGTGCTGTCGTAACTCCTTGCCTGGCAGACACTTACGACGCAAGGCCAGTCCGACTTAAGAAGAGTTGCCGGCCTTTCGATGCTGGACACACGAGGGCTAGGGCTGGGGGCTAGGGCTAGGGCTAGACAAACCAACCCGAAGCGTCAGCGAGGCCGATTTGTTGCTGACGCTTCACACTTGGACAACGATTTCCCTAGCCCCTAGCCCTAGCCCCCAGCCCTGACCGCTAATGCCGCTCCAGGTCGATCACCCGCTCGGCCACCACGTGCGGCGTCTTCAGCGCCTCGATATATCCCCGCTTGCCGAACAGCCCCACCTGCTTGTTCGAATAGCGGGCCAGATTCAGCCCCGGCGAGGGAGTCACAAAACAGAGCGGCTTGCCGTCCTCATCGACGACGGCATACGGCGCGGCGGGCTTCGTGCGCGACACCACCGGCTTGAGCCAACCCTTCGCGTCGTAGCGGGGAGCATAGGGCGAACCGGGCGGCAGCTCCGAACCGCCAGCCGCACTAGAGGCAAGCAGCCCTTGATCGGCCACGGAGAACGCGTCCTCGAACTGCTTGATCTTGTCGAGGAGCAGCCGAGCCTGTCCGCGCTCGGCCGCCGTCGGCCCATGTTCAACGAGCTTCTCGGCCCGCGCGCGGATCGCCGCCAGGTTCCAGGTCGATTTGTCCTGGGCCACCATCAGCGACAGGTCCAGCTCCAGTTGCGCTAATTCGTCGAGCGCCTGTGCTGTGATTGGCTGACTGGAGATCGGCTGATTCGTAATCGGCTGACTCGCGATTGGCTGGGCCGCCAGGCTCACATGTGCTCGGCTGGCAGCGGGACTCAGGCTAGCGCCGCCTGAGGCGTCTCGCGTGGGGCGCGTAAACTGCGGCTGCGACCGCGCCTGGCGCTCGCCTGGCACGGGGACCGGCCCCAGCTGCTCGCTCGCGCGGCGCTTGCGCGGCACAAATCCATCCGGCGACAGCCAGCGGTCACTCCCTGGTGCCGCTTGAAACTGGACCTGCTGGACCGGATTGCCCTTGGTGTTCCGCCCCGCCAGGCCGGCCAAATCCTCGCGCATCGCCGCCAGCCGGCTGCGGACTTCATCGATGTCGCGCAGGGCGATGGCGCTGGTCGAGGGCCGAAACGCCCGCGGCTCCTCCGTCTCCCTCTCCGCTTGTGAGAGGGCCGGGGTGAGGGCATCTGGGGTGAGGGTGTCCTCAACCTCCCTCTCCCTCTGGGAGAGGGCTGGGGTGAGGGTGCCTGATTCACCCGCCACCGCCTCTTCAACCTCCACCCTCTCGCGGCTCACATCGCGGCTGTGCACGAAGCGGAATTCCCCTGCCGGCGGCGAGATCTTCAGCCACGCCTGGTCGCCATCCGCGGTCGTCACCTTCTTGCGCCCTTTGATCTCGACCAGCTCGCCGGCCTTCAGCGACACCTGGCTCTTGTGCTGCTTGACGTCTTCGATGCTCGTGCCGATCCACGACTCGGTCGCGGCGAGGACCTTGCCCATGTCGTCCCCCTGCGGCTCGACGTGCTCGGCCGGGACCCAACTGAAGCTCCCTTCGGGCGGGCGGATCGCGAGCCAGCCGGCGTCGTCCTCGCGATAGACCTCGACCTTCGTGCCGCGGGGCAGCTTATCGGTCGTATAGAACCGCCGCCCGGGTCCGCTGGCCACTTCGGCCTCGCGCGCGGCGATATAGCCGTCGAATGGAAACTCCGCCGCGAAAGTGGCCGGCACAACGGCCGCCAGGCAAACAAGGCCCGCCAAGAAAGCGAGCGCAGCAAATACATCCAGCCGCATGGTCAGGCCCCGCATCGCCCCCGCAGGTAGAAAGTCGCCCGCGACTTGTAGCCAAACGGCCCGCTTGACTCAAGGCCGCTCATCCGCGTGCTAGCAGAGACCGTAGCGGAAGTCGCCAGACTTCCGGAAGTCTGGCGACTTCCGCTACGGCTCCGCTAGCAGCCGCAAACTTCCAATAACCGGCAGATTCGGCATGTTCGTTCAAGTCGGAACGATTGAAACCCGAATCTTTCTAAAGCGAATCGAGCCGCGCCCATTCGTTCGAATGACCCCGGCCGCGGCTGGTGCGCTCTCCTCCCCAGGTCTACCGACGCATGTCGCTTGATCAAACTGTACCGCCTGATGCGTCGCTCTTGGTGGTGATCCACCGGGTCTCTAGCGCGGGCCGGGCCCTCCGCCGCATGCTCGCCGACCAGGCCACGGCCGTCGGCCTCAGCGACGCCGAGCTATTGGTCGTGTGGCTTTGTGCCCCGCGCGGCATGGTTCAGGGGGACCTCGCCACGGCCATCGGCGTCTCGCCCGCCTTGATGAGCGGCACCGTCGAGCGATTGCGGCAACAGGGGCTGATCGAAATGCACCGCGTCCCCGTCGATCGCCGCCGCCAGGTCTGGCGGACGACCGATTCCGGCCAGCACCTGCTCGACGCCCTGCGGCCGGCGCTGGCCTCGCTTGCCTCCAAAATCGAAAGCCGCCTGCCCGCCGCCGAACTTGCCCTGGCCCGCGACCTGTGCGAGCGGCTGACGGCCATTACCCAGGACATTGCAGCCCAGGACCTTGCCGAAGGGCCCGCGACGGCGCGCGAGAAAGGGCGGGCCGCCGCATGAGGAACGTGATGCCGGTGGAATACGTCGGAAAACGTAGCGGAACTCGCCAGAGTTCCGGCCATCCTTGCAACCGGAAGTCTGGCGACTTCCGCTACGTGCTCGCCGCGCTAGTCCTTGCCGCGTTCGCTGCGCCGGGTTGCAACCGCGCCTACTATCGCCGCCAGGCCGACTGGGACGCCTACAACCTCGTCCGCGAGAAGGCGAACCATCCGCACTGGGACCTGGAGCGCTACACCATCGCCGTCGATCCGCGGTCGCGGATGTACGATCCGTTCTGTGCCGATTGCCCGCCGATACCCCCCGACGATCCGGTCGCGCACGAGCTGATGCACTGCGTCGACAACAAACGCGGCTGGCCCTTCTGGCACGACAACGGCGACACGGCCAACGTCGAGAACCCGGCCTGGCCCGCGTATCTGGAGTTCGACGCGCGGGGCGCCCTGACCGTCTCGTCGCAAGACGCCGTCCGCATCGCCCTCTTGAACTCACCCAACTACCAGCAGAACCTCGAGCAGCTCTACCTGTCGGCCCTCGACGTGAGCTTCGAGCGGTTCCGCTTCGACACGCAAGGCTTCGCCGGCTACGAGACGTTCTTCACCGCCGACGGCCGTCTGCGCGGCGGCGGCGGCCAGTCGAGCAGCATCTTCGAGGCCAACACTCGCAATTGGCGCCTCCAACGCCTCTTTTCGACCGGCTCGGAGCTGGTCGTCGGATTTGCGAACTCGCTCGTCTGGCAATTCTCGGGCCCCGACGACTACTCAACGAACACGCTGATCGACTTCGCCCTGTTCCAGCCGCTGTTGCGCGACGCGGGGCGCGAGCGGGTGCTGGAGCGCTTGACCACGGCCGAGCGGGCCCTGCTGGGCAACGTCCGGATCATGGAGCAGTATCGCCAGGGGTTCTATCTCTCGATCATCACCGGCCGCGGCGCGGGCCCAGGGCCCAGCCGCAGCGGCGGCGTCATCGGCACGACGCAGGAAGTGCAGACAACGGGCTCGACGGCGTTCGCCCTGACCGGCGGCGGCGCGGGCGGAGGGGGCGGATTCGGCGGCGATAGCGCCACCCCGCAAGCCGGCGGCTACATGGGTTTGCTCCAGGACCAGCAGCAAATCCGCAACCTGGAGGACAATGTCGAGCGGCAGCGGGCAAACTTGTACCGCCTGGAGGAATTCCTGAACGAACTGAAAACCCGCTCGGGGGAAGCGGGCCTGGTGGGGAACATCCTCAACCAGGATTTGCAAGTGGCCCAGGCCCGCCAGGCGCTCTTGAGCGCCGAAAACACCCTGGTCTCGGCGCGGAACACGTACCAGGCTTCGCTCGACCAGTTCAAGAACACGCTCGGCCTCCCCCCGCAAATCTGCCTGGAAATCACCGACCCGATGCTCGACCAGTTTCAGCTGATCGATCCGGCGACGATGCAGCAGCAGCGGGCCCTGGAGCGGATCGTCGCCGAGTTCGGAGCGGTCCGGCAGCGGATCGTGTCGCACGTCACGACGAAGTCGGTCCCCGATCCGGCCGACCCGATGCGGATCACGCTCGTCCGCGTCCTGGAGTGGTATCCGGAAATCGAGCAGGACCTGGCGGACCTGAAGACCAAGTTCGAGCCGATCACCACGATCCGCCAAACGCTCCTCGACCAGTACCTCCCGGAGATCGAGCAGGATCTCGTTCGGTTCGAAGCGGCCCTGCCGCGGCGGAAGGAGTGGCTGGCCAAGCTCCGCCAGCGGCTGGCGGCGATGCAGGAGGACCCCTGCTCGCTGTTGCCGGTGCCGGAGCTGTCGGAAGATATTTTCAGCGCCACGCGCCTGGACGAGTCGCTCGCCGGGGCCCGCGAGCAGCTGGCGCGCCTGGTGGGCAAGATTAACGAGCAGTACCAGTTGCACCTGTTCGGGGCCGGCGACGACAAAGGGCGCATCGGCAAGATCGACGAGATTCTGGCCAATGGCCAGACCTGGACGCCGGAGCGGCTGTTTCAGGAGCTGTACGACGGCGTGCTCTATCCCAAGGCTTCGACTGAGGCCAGCGCCGCGGGTCAGATCGCCGATATCTTCGTGGAAATGCCGGCCGACATCATCGCCTTGCAGCTCGTGCAGGCGCGGGCCCGCAGCGAGGCGGTGGAGCTGGTCGCCATCGACATCCGGGCCGACCAGGCCCTGGAAGTCGCCCGCAAATACCGCCGCGACTGGATGAACAACCGGGCCGGCCTGGTCAACGCCTGGCGCAACATCGAGTTCGTCGCCGACCAGCTCCAGGGCACCCTCGACGTGTTCTTCAGCGGCGACATCGGCAATGCCAACCCCAATCAGCCTTTCAGCCTCAACAGCGACACCGGCCGCCTGCGGGTCGGCGTGCAGTTCGACGCCCCGATCACGCGGCTGGCCGAGCGCAACGCCTATCGCCAGGCGCTAATCAGCTACCAGCAACAGCGCCGCCAGTTCTATGCCTTCGAGGACAGCGTGGCCCGCAACCTGCGCGCCACGCTGCGGACCGCCTTGACCAATCAGCTCAATTTCGAATACCAGCGGCAAGCCGTGCTGATTGCCGCGCAGCAGATCGACCGCAACGAAGACATCCGCATCAACGGCGAGCTGACCGCCCAGGGGGCGCGGGCGACCGCGGCCCGCGATGCGGTGTCGGCGCTCACCGATTTGCTCAATGCGCAGAACCAGTTCCTGGCCTTCTGGGTCAACTACGAGGTGCTCCGCCGCGGCCTCGATTTCGACCTGGGGACTTTTCAGCTCGATGCGGAAGGGCTGTGGATCGATCCGGGCACGATCGGCGAGGACTACGGCAAATACGACCCGTGGCTGTGGCGGACCGGCGGGGCCGATTGCCCGCTGCCGGCGGCCAATGAAGTCACGCCGCCGGAAGTGCTGGCGGGCCTGGGACCGACGGACCAGCACGCAGAATCTTCAAGCGCCGCCCCGCACGGCCAATCGCCGCACGAAGCGCTGCCGCCGGCGCAGGGCTTACCCCTCGTGCCGCCCGAAAGGTAATGGCGCTGACTATTTGAATCTTAATCTTAATCTTAATCCTCTTCCTAATCTTCATCCTCATCTTGCTCGTTGCTCGTTCTCTCGGATTGCGGCGCCGCCGACGATTAAGAAGAGGATTAAGATTAAGATTAAGACGCGGATTACGCCCTCAGTCCGACCAATTCAACAAAATCTGCGGATTCGCAGTCCGAAAGCTGTCGAGCTGCTGGAGCGACAAGCCGGCCTTTTGCAGGCGCAAGTACTTGAGCTGCTTCAAGCTGCTCAGCGCCTTGACTTCCTCCTCCCCCAGCTTCACGTTCGAGAACGACAGCCGCACCAGCCGCGGCGCGTCGCGCAATTTGTTGATTCCGTCGGCGGTGACCGCGCTCTGGTGAAAGCGCGCTTCCACAAGGGCCGGCATCCTCGCCAGCATCGCGCAATCATCGTTGGAGAATTCCTTGCCCAGCCACAAAGTTTGGAGCGTGGGGTGTCCGGCCAGCGGGCCCACGGGAAGATCCCCCGCACACTCGGACAGCACTAACCGCTTGAGGGTCCGAATCTGCGCGATGTGCTGCATCGAAGCCGGGTCCATCTCCCGCGGCGGCTGGAGTTCCTTCAGGGCGGGAAACTGCGCCAGCGCCGCCAGCCCTTCGTCCGTCAACCGGTCGCAGGCATGCAGCGTGAGCTTCTCGATGGCCGGAAACGTCGCCAGCGTCGCGAGGCCGGCGTCGGTGAGGTGCTGGGCCGCGGTAAAGTCCGCCAGCCTCCGATTGCCGCGCAGAAACTCGAGCTGGGCAGCGCCGAGCGAAGCAGGGCTGCGGAGCTGCTGGAATTGCACATCCGCCAGGTAAGGCCAGGCGTCTTCAGGCAAATCGTGCGGCAAGGAAAGCTGCCATACCTGCGTGAGATTCTTCAAATGCACCAGGCCTTCGCCGTGAAGATTCGCCTGTTCGAGAGGGACCTGGCGGAGCTTCGTAAGTCGCCCGATGTACGCCAGATCGGCATCGCCCAATCCCGCCGGCATCCCCTCGACAAGTTCCAAGCTCGTCAGCTCCGCTAGCGCCGGCAGGAGATCGGCCGGCGTCCCTTTGGGCAGATGAAGGTGCTGCAATCGGGCCAGCGGCTTGAGCTTTGCCAAACCCGCGCCAGTGACTTTCGTGTCCGCCAAATAGACGACGCGGAGTCTGGTGAACGTGGCGAGGTCGTCCATTTCCTCGTCGCCGACCGGCGTCCCGCTAAGGTGAATCGAAGTCAAGTGTTCCAGGCCGCGCAGGCGCTTCAGCACCAGCGGTGCAGAGGAACAGCCAACCAGATTGAGCATTTGCAGCGGAAACAGCTTCAGCCCGTCGATTTCCTGTGCGGTCAGCGATACGTCGCCGATGTGGACGTATCGAACGGTTGGCGACCCTTGCGCTTGCACTCCCTTGGCCCGCAGCGCGTCGAGCGCCGCCTTCACCGCTGCGTCATCCGCGGGCGGCATCGGCACACTGGCTGGATTGGCGGCGGCCCTGCGCTCCGCCGCCGCCCGCTCCGCGGCCACCCGCGCCGCGAGGGTGTCGGCCGCGGGCCCGGCCGGATCAGGCGCGGCAGGCGCATCGCTATCGGCAATGGTTCCCTCGCCCCGGTCCGAGCCGGGGACCAAGAGGGCGACGCGCAGCCCCACGGCATTGGACGTCTGGTCGCGGGGCTGGCCGCGGCGGTACCCGCTCTTGGTCCACCGATTTTCGGTGTTGATCGAGCCGCCCCGGACCGCCCGCATCTCCGCGCTGCCCA
This sequence comes from Planctomycetaceae bacterium, assembly GCA_022614795.1. Lineage (GTDB taxonomy): Bacteria > Planctomycetota > Planctomycetia > Pirellulales > Pirellulaceae > CAYLLN01. The sequence continues at coordinate 12,808 of JAKEHX010000072.1, forward strand.
CACCGCTCCCCACCCGATTCGCGCACCACTCCGTGGCACTGCCGTGCATGTCGAACAGGCCGAACGCATTGGGCAGCTTCGAACCTGCCGGCTGCGAGCCAGCCGTCGGATGGGTCCAGGCATAGCGGTCGGCCAGCTGCTCGTCGTCCCCCCAGTGCCACGCGCCGGCGCTTCCGGCGCGGCAGGCAAACTCCCATTGAGCGTCGTCAGGCAGGAAGTACGTCCGCCCTTCCCGCTGGCTGAGCCACTGGCAGACGGCCATGGCGTCATCCCACGACAAGCCTCCCACGGGGTGATCGTCGTGGACCGGGTAGGGCAGGTTGCTCCAAGTCCACTGCGGGTTCGTGACCCCCTCTCGTCGCTTCGAGTCCCAAACGGTCACCCCCTTGCCGCTTTGTTCGGCGGTCGTTTTGTAGCCGGCATCGGTCGCGAACTTGCGGAACTGGGCGACGGTGACTTCGCAAGCCGCCAGATAAAACGGCGCGTGCACGGTGGCCGTGGCCGCTCCCATTGGAAACTTCCCCGGCGGAATCAGCTGCAGTTTCATCCCCAGCGAGTTGGTCGTCTCGACGGGAATCTCCAGGTGGCCGGCCCACGCTGCCTGATAGTCGCGCGCCTCGTCTTCCGTGAATGGGACCGTCAAGAGGGGCGGCGCGGGGGGCCGGGACGCGGAGGGCCTGGGCTGGGCCACTGCGGGCGGCGACACTGCCGACGGACCGGGCCTCGCGCTTTTCTCCGGCGGAATGATCACGACCGGAGTCGGCGGCTTGGGGCGCGGCCGGCTGGCCCAAATCACGCCGCCGACGATCAACAACAGGAACAGCGCCGCGGACGCCGCAGCCGCGGCGAGCACGCTCGGGCGGAGCCAGTCTGACTGGGGCGGTGCAGCCGCGGGCGCCCGCTCCGGCGGCTTAAGCGCCGGCAGGGGCTGCGCAAAGTGCGGCAGCGGCGCTCTTGCGGGCTGCGCGAACGTCGTCGCCGCGGCCAGCGGAGCGATCTGCGGCTGGATCGGCTGGGCAAGCGGCAGAGGCTGCGCCAATGGCACCGGAATCACGCTCGCGGGCACAGTCGCGACGTGGTGCTCAGCATTTTCGCGGCTGAGGCGTTCGTCATAGGCCCGCTTTTTCGCCGCATCGAGCAGGCAGACCTGCGCGGACGACACTTCATTCAGCAGCTTTTGCGACTCGGCCCCGCGCTTGCCCGCCTGGAACGTCCGCAGATAGGCCATCCGCTGATCGGCCGCGTTGACGATCACTTCGGCATTCGATTCGTAGCGGCGAATCCCCAGCAGGCGATAGAAATCCGCCGGCTGCTCTTCGGGAGGAATGCCGAGCCAGGTGTAATAGGGATCGAAATGCGACATCTGGTCCCCGCTCGCCGGCATCATCGTACTCTTAATCTTACTCCTACTTTTACTCCTCTTCCTACTCTTCATCCACCTCTTGCTCTTCGATCCGGATCCAGCACCAGAGCAGGAGGAAGATGAGGATTACGATTGGGAAGAGGAGTAAGAGGAAGAGCAGGAGCAAGATTAGGATTGCCCCTAGCCCCTAGCCCCCAGCCCTAGCCCCTACCTCCAAAATCCGCCTTGACCCGTTTGGCGGTTATGACCTATTCTCCCGCCTCGCTCTTGACGCACATTGTCGCGGCAAGCGGCGAACAACCAAAACACGCGGCCGCGTGGAGCGTGCCTGCATCAGGGAACGGGTCTCCCGCGACTTGTTCCTGCGGGCCGCCGGGCGCTAGCGCTGGCAAGGATGCCGGCGCTGGGCGCACGGTCAATGACGTGCGGCCGCCACGGCCAGGCACACATGGATGTGCTGCCGACCGTCCAATCGCTCCCGGAATCCACGGTGTCCACCGCCCCCCTTGGACCCGTTGCTTTCGGGGGCTTTTTTTGCGCGCGGAGTGGTGGGAGAGGAGTGAGTGGTGAGTGGTGGTAGGAGTGAGTGGTGGGGGGGGGGGGGGGGGGGGGGGGGGG
>JAKEHX010000640.1 GCA_022614795.1 Planctomycetaceae bacterium
AGAGGTAATTCCGCGGGCAAAACACGACACAGCCCCGCCGGGCGAATTGCAATCCAAACGCCTTTTCGGGCGCCCCTTCCACGCCCGCCGGCTGGCGGATCGAATGATCGACAGTCGAATGCAGGGCCACGATGCCGGGGGCTTGGCCCTCGATCTTGGCCGGTTTGACGAGATAGGCCTCGGCGGCCAGGCCCGGCTCGACCTCGTAGCGGACAAGCTGCCGCACGAGCCCTTCCGGGCGATCCTCCGCGAGCACTTCCAATTTGGGGGCCGCGCCGCGCTTCGCCGGGGGCGGCCCGAGAAAGTCGAGCCACCACTGCCGCAGCTCTTTTCGCCGCGCCTCCCACGCCTCGCGCGTCGTGATCCGCCGGCCACTGGCATCGACGAGCAAATCGGATAGTTTCGGCGCGCTATCCGGCACGTTCTCCGGCGGCGTTTGGATCTCAGCCAGCCAGGGAACGTCTTTCACAGTCTCCCTGGCGGCGGCACGGTACGCCAACACTCCACACGCTCCCACCGACCCGGCTACAAACTCGCGACGTGAAACACGCATTTGCCAAACTCCCGGTTTTAGCGGGCGCGCCACCGCTGAATTACCATGCCGACTCCAAGAAGTGACGGATAACCAGCTACTTGTCGTAGAGCCAATCTTCCACGCGCAGCCCCGGAACTTGCTCATAAAGCAGATCGCCGCTGTGCTCCAGACGTGCCAAAAGCGCAGAGTGAAACTTATGCCGAGAATCAGTCACGACCGAAAAGTGGTCGGTGTCGAGAATGATCATCGGCTGGACTTGCGCTGGCCGACTTTCTTTGGACGGGCCTTTTGACGATCGGCTTCACGCAGACGCATCGCTTCCTGAAGAATGGCTTGCATGCCCGCATCGTCGGTAAACGCCCCGATGGTGCGCCGCCAGTCTTTGGCCGAAAGCCTGGCAGCACGGACTTCTTCCTGAAGCTCCGCCACGCGGGCTTCCAAATGGGCCACTCGCTGCTGGATGGTTCGGGCGGACATGGCAGTCCTCATTGGGAATTGCTGTGCCAATCTTACCTTGTCATCGATTGTCGCGGAACTGCCGTGGCATTTGAGCCCGGTAGGGGTCCGGGATGGAAGGGCGTTCCCTACTGCGTCCGCAGCCCTTCCCAAGCCCCCAGCAGCAGGCTCGCTGCGCGATCGATGTCTTCCTCGGTCGTCTGCCAGCCGACGCTGAGGCGCACCGTGCCGCGGGCCGCTTCGTCGCTCACTCCCATCGCCGCCAGCGTCGGCGAGATGCTGCGGCCTGTGCTGTGGCAAGCCGAGCCGGTGGAAGCACATAGCTCTGGAATGCGGGCTAATAGCTCCTGCCCCGACACGCCCGGAAAGGCGACCGACAGCGTGTTCGGCAGCCGCTGGACCAGCGCCCCGTGAAGCACGAGCGGGTTGCCGATTTCGGCGGCGAGCTGCTGCCAGAGGCGGTCGCGGAGGGCCGCCATGCGCTCGTGGGCCTGGTCGAGGCTCTTGGCGGCCAGGGTTGCGGCTCGTCCCAGGCCGGCGATGCTGGCCACGTTTTCGGTCCCCGCCCGGAGGCCCGCTTCGTGCCCTGCGCCGTGCTGGGTCGGTTCGAGCTCAACTCCCCGGCGAATATAGAGCGCCCCGACCCCCTTGGGGGCATACATCTTATGCCCGGCCACGCTGAGCAGATCGACCTCTAGCTCATCGACCAGCGTGCGGACCTTGCCGACGCTTTGCGAGGCGTCGGTGTGCAGCGGGATTTGGTGCTCGTGGCAGATCGCCGCAATCTGCCGCAGCGGCTGGATCGTGCCCACCTCGTTGTTGGCGTGCATGATGCTGACGAGGCGCGTATCGGGCCGGATGGCCGCCCGGATCGCCGCCGGCTGCACAAGCCCCTGGCCGGTGACGCCGACGATCGTCACGTCATAGCCCAGCCGCTCGAGAAACTGGGCAGGCGCCGCGACGCTGGGATGCTCGAAGGCGGAGATGATCAGGTGCCCGCCCGCGGCGGGGGCCTCGCGCAGAAGCACCCCCTTGAGGGCCAGGTTGTTGCTCTCGGTGCCGCCGGAAGTGAAGACGATTTCGTCGGGATCGCAGCCCAGGAGGATGGCCAGTTGGCCGCGGGCGTCTTCGACTGCTTCGGCGGCGGCCCGGCCCAGAACGTGGTTGCTGGATGGGTTGCCGAAATGCTCGGCCAAGAGGGGCAGCATCGCTTCCTGGACGCTGGGAGCGATGGGCGTGGTGGCGTTGTAGTCGAGATAGAGCTGCCGCATGCCGGGCCTCGGAGCTGACCGCCCATCGCAGGCAACTAGCTACGATGTTCGCTCAGCTTACGAGGCCCGGGCGGCGTGTACCAGGGCAGCGGTGGGCCTGCCGCCGCCCTAGAGACGAGCAGTTCCGGTTCCTGGCGTAATGAACCCTGCAAGTGTTCCGGTCAGGTGACGACTACGGTTCGGCTTCGAGTTCAGCTTCGGTCTTGACGTTGAGCGATTCGATCGCTTCGGCGAGGTCCAAAAGCTCGCCATTGGTTGCATTGCGGACCGCGCCCAGACCGCCGATGATTCCGATGACGATCACCGTCACCAGCAGCACCCATTCGAGCGTGAGCACGCCGCGCCGCTTCTGCTTGCGAGATTTGGTAAACCAGGCCATACGACCGAACTCCAAAGCGGGACCGTCGCCGAAGGACACAATCTAGCGATGTCAGACAAAGCACACTGCGTACCAAAGTGGAGGGCGCGGCGAGAAATCGCCGTCGCGACAACTGCAAACGATTGCCGGGCAACACTTTGGCGACACTACGGGGAATTCCAGGCCCTGCTGGTCTGGCTCGTGCATGTTTCGCCCGCGTGACGGAGATGTTTCACTCCGGGGAGCGATGTTTCGAGTTGTCAACGTGATTTCCTGCTGGGCCACAGAAAGGTTACAGCGCAACTCGTTCAGAATGGGCCAATTATGACGAAGGTAGGGGCGCGCCGCTGGCATTCGCCAGGCGACCGTGCGGGCTTACTCTTCGGGCAGGCGCAGCCGCCCTGGGGGCGCCCTAGGCACCGGTCGGCACCAGCTCCAGGTTCAGGCCCAGGGCTTGAGCCACCGCCTGGAGGTTGGACACTTTCACGTCGTGGCCCTGCTCGATGTCGCGAATGGTGGCCTGGTTCGGGATGCCGGCCTTCTGGGCGAGTGCGTACCACGTGAGCCCCTGGGCCTCGCGTGCTGCCCGGATGGCTGCCGGAATTCCCGGTGCGGCGGCGCGGCGGGTCGACTTCGGCGGGAAATCGCGCTCGGCCGCCGCGCGAATCAGGGCGTGGCGCTGCCGCTCTTCGTCCGTCAGACGGCGCTGGACGTGCTGGAATTTCTTGGCCATCAGTTGCCTCTCAAACTTCATAAGCGGTGACCGGGACCACCGTGTCCTCGTCCACCTCTTCGTAAATGACGATGACGTAGCGTCCGTCGGGCGTGTAACCGAACACGCATGGCCGGCCGCTCGATTGGCTCACTCCTGTCGAGTCGAAGTTGGCAAGCACGTGCTCAACCTCGTCCGTTGTCAGGTCGTGCTCTTCGACGTGCTCGACATTACCGTCCGGCAGGTGATCCCAAATGATGCGCGTCCAACTCATGGTGCTCTTGCTCGGTCAGTCCCATTATAGCATTGCATTGCAGTAGTGCAACTGGACGCAGTAATGGTCGCCAGAAAACCGATGCTCCGTCCCGACCTGTGGACTCGGCGATAGCGCTGCCGTTATCGAAGCAACTCTTCGCATCCGCCGATCAACTCGTCCGCCGCCTGGGGCGTCGGCGCCTCGGCAATGATCCGCACGATCGGTTCGGTGTTGCTGCCGCGGATGATTACCCAGCGGTCGGGCCAATCGAGCCGCAGGCCGTCGAGCCGGTCGGGTCGGGCATCGGCAAATTGTCGCTGAATCGCAGCGAAGGCAGCCGGCAGCTTGTCGCTCGCCAGTTGGACGCTCGCCTTGCGGATTTCGTAGCGGGGCAATTCGTCAGCCAGTTCGCTGACCTTCTTCCCGCGGCTGGTCATCGCGGCGAGGATCAAAGCCATGCCCACGAAGCTATCGCGAACATATCCAACGCAAGGATCGATCGGCCCACCGTTCCCTTCGCCGCCGAAGACCGCGCCGACTTCGAGCATCTTATCGACGACATTCGCCTCGCCGACCGCCGAGCGATGAAACGGCACGCCATACTTGGCCGCGAGGTCCTCGGACATCCGGCTGGAGGCGCAGTTGGTGACGACTGGCCCCTTTCGCTCGCGGAGCGCGTGATCCAGGCACAGTGCCAGGGTGTACTCTTCACCGATATAGCGGCCGTTCTCGTCGATCACCGCCAGCCGGTCGGCATCGGGGTCCTGGCAGAAGCCCACATCCGCGCGTGCATCAACCACCTGCTGGCGCACATCGGCGAGGTTCTCGGCCGTCGGTTCCGGTGGATGGAGAAACTGGCCCGTCGGCTCGCCGCCGACCAGCGTCACGTCGCAACCGAGCGATTCGAGCAATCGCCGCCCCAGTATGCTCCCCGAGCCGGCGTTGCTGTCGAGCAGGACGCGAAACCGACGGGCTTTGATCGCGGCAACGTCCACGCTCGACAGAATCAACCGCTCGTGAGCGGCGCAAGTGTCCTGGATCGGCTCGACGCGTCCCAACTGCTCGTGCGAGTCCAAGCCCCGCAAGCCACTGCGATAGCGCTCCAGCACGAGCTTGCCGGCAGCCGCGGGGATCACGCGCCCTTCGCCGCTGAACAGCTTGAGCCCGTTGTATTGCGGCGGATTGTGGCTGGCCGAAATCTGCACTCCGCCCGCGGCCTTGCTGGTCCGCACGAGCACGCCGAGCGTTGGCGTGTCCGCGATTCCCGCATCCAGCACCGTCCGTCCCGCAGCAATCAGGCTGGCATGCACCGCGGCGGCGAGCATCGGCCCGCTCGCCCGCCCGTCGCGGCTGACGACGATCGGCCCCGGCGGCAGCGTCGCAGCAAAGGCGGCCGCATAGCGCATCGCCACTTCGGGCGTCAGGCTCTCGCCCACGATGCCCCGCAGTCCCGAAACGCTGATGATCGGCTCAGACACCAGGCGACTCCTCGCGTAAAATGCCCGTGCAGAGTTGTCCTACGAATATACCTCTGACTAACCACGCACATGGCCGACGTTCTGCTGTTCTGGAAGGCACGACCGGACCTGAATTTGCCCGCGGAGGCAATCGCCCGCGAAATCAACTGGGGCGAAGAGGTCGACGGGCTCATCGATCTGCCGGTCAAGGAGATCATCGACCGGCTCAAGGCCGAATTCCCCGAGCACGACGAACGGCCCGGATCGCTGGCCGCCAAAACGCCGGGGGGCGGCTCGTGGGAGGCAACTTGGGGCTGGCAGTTCTTCAGAGTCGAGCTGCACGACGCCGAGGGGGACGCCCGCCAGCGGCTGATGGACGTGCTCGCCGAGTTCGGCTGCGGAGTTGTCAGTAGTCAGTAGTCAGTCGCCAGTCGTCGATTGTCATTTCGACCACTGACAACTGCCTACTGACAACTGACGGGGTTGTTACATGCCGGACATCGAGTTTGCCCGCGTCAAGACGAACGGCATCTCCCTGAACGTCGCGCAGTCCGGACCCGAAAGCGGGCCGCTGGCAATTCTGCTGCACGGCTTTCCCGAGTTCTGGTACGGCTGGAAGAAGCATATCCCGGCTCTGGCGGCCGCGGGCTATCGCGTTTGGGCGCCCGATCAGCGGGGCTATAACACCAGCGACAAGCCGCCACTCGTCCGCGATTATTCGCTCGACACTCTGGCGGCGGACGTTGTGGGCCTCGTCGATGCGGCCGGCCGCGAGCGTGCAATCCTGGTCGGTCACGACTGGGGGGCCGCCGTCGCCTGGTGGGTTGCGAACAACTTTCCCGAGCGGATCTACAAGCTTGTCATCATCAACGTCCCGCACCCGCTCGTGCTGCGGCGGCTTCTGCGGACCAGCCCACGACAGCTGATGCGGAGCTGGTACATGTTCCTGATGCAGCTTCCCGGCCTGGTGGAGTGGGTCAGCCGGCGGAACAACTGGCACATGCTTGTTGAGGGATTGAAATCCAGCAGCATGCCCGGCACGTTCACTGACGCCGACTTCGACGAATATCGCCGGGCCTGGTCGCGGCCGGGGGCATATACGGCGATGCTGAATTGGTACCGGGCGATGTTCCGCTACGGCGCACGCCGGCCAAAGCATGAGCGGATCGCGCCGCAGACGCTGATGCTCTGGGGCCGGCACGACAAGTTCATCGGCCCGGAGGGGGCCGAGCTCAGCCTGGCGATGTGCGACCGGGGAGAGCTGGTGATGTTCGACGACAACACGCACTGGCTCCAGCTCGAACGGCCCGAGGAAGTTTGCCGGCGGATTGTGGAGTTCTGCCGGTAGGGTCCGAAGTCCAAGGTCCAAGGTCCACAGTCCAATGTCCTCAATGACTTTGGACTTTGGACCTTGGACCTTGGACTTTTTCGCCGAACCACGGCCCAACAATCTCACGTAGTAATAGAATCTGCCCGGGTTTTTGCTAACGACCGGCATCGTCTGGGCGCAATAAATCAAGGGAGCAACGGAACCAAGGGAGACGTCGCGATGAGTCAGTTGATTCGATCCAAAAAAACCGGTTTTGCCGCATTCGTGGCCTTGCTAGCGGCGGGGCTGGCCAGTGCGGGATACTTCGCGGGCACTGGCGGCATGCTTGTCGCCGAGACCAAGGCCCCGGCCATCTCACCGGCCGATCCGGCAGTGGCCCACGCCAATGCCCTGTCGCATGCCTTCCGCGCCTCGGCTGAACGCGTGTTGCCCGCGGTGGTCGCCATCCAGAATGAATCCAAGCCGCGGATGGTCCGGCGAGAGTTGCCGCGTGGCGAGCAGCCGCGGCGCAGCCAGCCAATGCCGCAGCTTCCTAAGGAATTTGGCGAGCTCGATCCGCTGCTCAAGAAGTTCTTTGAGGGAGGCCCGGGCATTGAGGGGTTTGAAGGATTCGACCAGCTGCCCAATATGCCCCGACAGAGTTCAGGCAGCGGCGTGATCATCGATCCGTCGGGAATCATTCTGACGAACAACCACGTCGTCGCCGGCGACGGCAAGGTCACCGTGAAGCTGCACGACGGCCGTGAGTTCGTAGCGACCGAGGTCAAAACCGACCCGAACACCGACGTCGCCGTGATCCGGATCAAGGCCAACGGCGCCCTGCCGTTTGCCGAGCTGGGCGACAGCGACAAAATGCAGATCGGCGATTGGGTGCTCGCCCTCGGCCAGCCCTTCGGCCTGCAAGACACCGTCACCGCGGGCATTGTCAGCGCCAAGGACCGCGGCATCGGCATCATGCGGCACGAGGAGTTCATTCAGACCGACGCGGCCATCAACCCCGGCAACAGCGGCGGACCGCTGGTCAATCTTCAGGGCCAAGTGATCGGCGTCAACACGGCGATCAGCTCGCGCGGCGGCGGCTTTGAAGGGATCGGATTCGCCGTGCCGGTCAATGTCGCCAGGTGGGTCAGCGACCAGCTCGTCAAGAACGGCAAGGTCCAGCGGGCCTACCTGGGCATCGGCATCCAGCCGCTCGACCAGGACCTGGCCGATCAACTGGGCGTTTCGACTCCGGGCGGGGCGCTGGTGACCGACGTCCAACCCGATTCGCCGGCCGCGGCCGCGGGGCTGAAGCCGCAGGACGTGATTGTGTCGTTCAACGGCCTTCCAATCGGCAGCCACCGGCAGTTGTCGGCCGTGGTGGGGCGGACGCCGATCGGCAAGGCCGTTCCCGTCGTGGTGTATCGCGACGGCAAGGAAACGAAGCTCCATGTCACGGTCCGCGAGGCGCCGGCGAACTACGGCGCCATCGCCGAGCAGGATGTCCAGCGCGACCAGCCGGCGGAGGCAGCGCAGTTCAATAAGCTGGGGCTGGAGGTCGCGCCGCTGACGGCGGATGTGGCCGGCCAGCTCGGCATCAAGGAGAGCGCCGGCGTCGTGATCACGGCCGTGGAAGAGGGGAGCGTCGCCGATCGAGCGGGCCTGGACGCCTCCATGGCGATCGTCCAGGTCGGCCGCCAGCAAGTGAAGTCGGTCGCCGAATTCGACGCGGCAATTGCCAGTGGCTCGCTGGACAAGGGCATTCTCGTCCTGGTCAAGTCGGCCGAAGGCTCGCGGTTCGTCGTGCTAAAGAGCGAATAAAAGGCTTCCAGCCTGCCAAACCGCTCGAAGGCGCCGTCTCACCGACTGGCATGCAACCTCCGCCGTCGCCGCGTTCGGCGGCGAGCTGGAGGATGTGAGGGAAGCGTTGGCGTGTTGCTAGCTCGCCATCTGAACGCGCCGCCAGATCGTCCGCAATCGCTCGCGATACTTCTCGGGGTCCGAGCTGCCCGGGTAGAACGACTGTTCGATCGTGGCCTCGACCATCGCGACGAGCGCCTCTGGCGAAACGTCATCGGTGGAACCGTAGAAATCGTCCTTGAAGGCCCAGCCGCCTTGCCGCTGGAAGGCCGACACGCACAGCCGCAGCCACATCTTGCCGTCTTCCCAAACAGTCAGACGCATGTCGCCAAAGCCCGGCTGGAGATCGAAATTCAGCCGCTCGAAGGCGCCATCCTCTGTCTCGCTGAACTCGCGCTCGCAGGCCAGCCCAGCCCGGGTGCGGATGGACTTGCGGCGGCGCTGAAAGGCGGCGACTACTTCTTGGAGAAGGGCCGAATCGAATTTCGGCCACCCCGGTGTTTCGGTCCGTTTTTGCTTCATATGTCCCTGCCGAACTCTAGCACGGCTTCCGTTGCGCGGCCTAAGGCTGGCGGCGACGGATTGGCGCAACTGGTTGTAGAATAAGGAGTTCAGATCGAACGCAAAGTTTGCAGCGAACGTGGTGCCAGGAATGGCGCTCGTTGTAAACGATGGTGAGAATCCTGGCAGGTTAGAAACCTGCCTACTTAACAGACGGCACACGGAGTGTGCCTACTACTTCCTGAGGTAGTCCCATGCAAAAGTCCGCCTATTACGGTCCGCTGGAACGGGTGAGCGACGTCTGCTGGCGGATTCCCAAGTCGTACAAGCCGGGGATGCGCGTCGATGGGCTGATTTTTGCCGACGATGAGCTGATGGAGCTGATCCGCAACGATCAGGCCCCCGAGCAGGTCGCCAACGTCGCCTTTCTCCCCGGCATTGTGCACACCAGCCTGGCCATGCCCGATATTCATTGGGGCTACGGCTTTTGCATCGGCGGGGTGGCGGCGACCGACCCGGAAGAGGGCGGCGTCATTTCGCCCGGCGGCGTCGGCTACGACATCAACTGCGGTGTGCGCCTGGTCCGCTCGACGCTGACCTACGAAGAGGTCAAGCCGCGGCTGACGAAGCTGATGGACGAATTGTTCGCAACCATTCCGGCGGGCGTCGGCCAGGCTGGCAAGTTCCGCTTCGGCCAGAAGGAACTGCGGCAGCTGATGCGCGACGGCGTCGGCTATCTGAAGGGGCGCGGCCTGGCGACCAATGCCGACATCGAGCACACCGAGGCTCACGGCAAGCTCGACGGCGCGGTGGCCGACAGCGTCAGCGATCGGGCCCTGGAG
>JAKEHX010000641.1 GCA_022614795.1 Planctomycetaceae bacterium
GGCCAGGAACATGACCAGCATTCGCGGCAGCGTGATCGCGGGGGACTTGCTGGTCGATTGCAGCTGATCGGAGCCGACGCCAAAAACTTCGCAGACCGCATCGACGATCTCGGGCAGGCGCACCGGGCGGCGGGCGGCGCCGATCAGATCGGCAAGTGCGGTCTGGGCCAGGTCGAGGTCGATCGGCCGGCCGAGCGCTTCGCCCGTGGCGGCCAGGCGATTGACCGCGCCGGCCAGCTGCCGGGCGTCGCCATCGAGCTGGCCGGCGACGAACGTCAGCACTTCCGGCGGAATCGACGCTCCCTGCCGGGCGGCCAGTTGCTCGACGATCTTGCGGCGCGTGGCGGCATCGGCCGCGGCCAGCGGGCAGACGAGGCCCCCCGAAAGCCGCGCAGCCAGGTCGCTCCCCAGGCCGCGGAGCTCGGCCGGCGGACGGTCGGCCGCGAACACGACCTGCCGGCCGTCGCGAAGCAGCGTGTCGATCGTGTGCACCAGCTCGACGACCGTCGATTGCTTGCCGGCGAAGAACGGCACGTCATCGATCAAGAGCAGCTCGACGTCGCGATACTTGCGGCGGAAATTGGGTGTGCCCGATTGCTTGAGCGCTTCGAGGAACTGGTTGGTGAACTGCTCGGCGGTGAGGTAGATGACCCGCCGGAAGCTGCCGCTGGTGCGGGCCGCACGCCACAGCCCTTCCAAGAGATGCGTCTTGCCGCAGCCGGGCGGGCCGACGAGCGTGAGCGGCGAGTATTGGCCGGGGCGGGCAATGACGCCGCGGGCGGCCGAATAGGCAACCTGGTTGCCGGGCCCGGTGTGGAAGTCGTCGAGGCTGGCGAATTGGCGGCGGGGGAGGCGCGGGGGCTCGAATGTTGGGGTAGCGTCCGACTTGGGTGCAGCTTGAGCAAGCGCCGGCGACGTCTGCTGCGCCTGTCCCACACGGAGTGTGGGACTGCTTAGCGCACTGCTTTCGTCCAGCGCAAACTCGACCGTCGGCTCGCCCCCGAGCACTTCGCGGGCGGCGGCGGCGAGGTCGTTGCGAAAAGTCCGCCGCAGGTATTCAAGCCGAAAGTTTTCGGCCACCGCGACGCGAAGGGAATGGTCCACCACCGTGTATTGCACGCCGCGGCTGAGCCAGAGCTCCAGACGCTCGGCCCCAACGATGCGGCCAAGCGCGGAGCACACCCGCGACACGATCTCCATATCGTCCCTGGTCACGTGCTGGTCCATGCGGTGCGCGCAGTCCTAGCGCCAGAGTCCTGGGAAGAATGTCACATGCTGCGAGACTCGCCGCAGCGAGGCCCGCAATCAAACACGCGCCGCCACGTCGGCTTGCCGCCGCGGCTGTCTTCGCCGGCAATCGCGGCGAAAGCGGTCGCGGAAGGGTTATGCGGTGCGACTGGGCTGAATGCCCGAGGCCGCTCCGCGGGATGTCGGTCGTTACTGCGGGGCGATTGTAGCCTTGCTAGCGATGCTGTCAAACCGTCAAACACCCTGAGCGAAAAGATTTCTTCATGGCCGCTTCACGCGATGCTAAAACACTCGCCAAAACCCGCACCGATTGCCTCTTGCGCACTCTTGAGGAAGTTTGTAGCCAATTCGTCGCGGCGTGGAAAATTTGTCGCAGGGCGTTTCGCCTGGCCGCCGCAGCGGCAGGCCGCATCCGCTAAGTGCTTGGCGCGTCTTGCTTTGCGACAGGACGAAAATCGTGAACCAAAAGCGTGCGGCGGTCCCAGCCGGCAAAGCCAGCCGCCTGATAAGCGCCAATCGCCGGCCGGTTGGCCGCGTCGACGGCCAGCACCACCTTCTGGCGGCCCATTTGGCGAGCGAGCCACTGGGCATGGCGGGCCAGCGCCAGCCCCCAGCCGCGGCCGCGATGCTCCGGCGAAACTCCGAGATAGACAATTTCGAGCTGCTGCTGGGCCGGATGATCCGCCAGGAGCAGGCAGCCGGCGTCGTTGCCGTCGTGCTTCACAAAGAACCACAATTCGGGCCGAAATTGGCTCACCGCCCGATATCCGGCCAGCACATCGGCAGCGTCGCGAAGTCCATCGGCCGACGGGCAATCGAGCGAGCCGCGGTAGGTTGCTTCCAGCAGGCGGATGAGCCGATCGTGTGCTGCCGGCGAATAAGGCTCCAGATCAAAATCCAAGCGAGGCGCGTGGTCAGGAAACGAATCCGGCTCGGCTGCCATCGAGAGGACTTCGCCTGCGCATTGGTAGCCGGCAGCTTGAAGAATTTGTGCCGCACTGCCGCGGGCGTTTTCCAGCAGAGCCTGAGTTACGCAAGTGCCAGCGGCACGCAGCTCGCGGTGCAGCTCGTCCAGGAGATCGCGGGCAATCGCTTGTTGTTCGCCGCGAGCCAGTTGCGGCGGCCAGACCATCGCGGCACGGCCGGCCAGGACTTGCCCCAGAAGAGCGCCGCACAAGCGCGACTCGCGATGGGCCGCGATCAGCACCAGCTCGTCCTTTTTCCCATCGGTAACGAAACCGGCAATCGCCGCCATTTGAATGGGCCGCTCGATGTCGGGCCACGCCTGAGCCGTCAATGCGAGTGCGCCTGCGTCGCCGTCGATTGCAATGCGGCGGATCACGGGGGGCGGCACGGCTGCTGTCATCGCCGCCAGCATAGACGAATTTCGTGCAAACTGGGGGCTATCGGGCGAGCCAGCGCGGTATAATCGGCGGCGGTTAGACGATCACGAATGTCAAGGAGTCTCCCATGCGGCTCAACCAACTAACACACGCGGCTTGGCTCGTCGCGCTGGCGGCGGCCATAGCGATTCCAGAATCGGTGCACGCCCAGCGGCTGCTCAACAAGCTGGAAAACACGCTCCAAGCGCCGGGTCCGGCGACTGGCGCTCCGCCCGCGGCAACTGGCGCTCCGCCCGCGGCGACTGGCGCTCCCGCGGCGACTGGCGCTCCTGCGGCGACTGGCGCTCCCGCCACGACGGGAGCAACTCCCGTTCCGGGCTATCTGGGGGCCAATGTCGATGACACGGCTGAACCGGGCAAGGGCGTGCTGATTACCGGCGTAAAGAAAGGTGCTCCGTCGGACCTCAGCGGTCTGAAAGACGGGGACGTGATCGTGGAGATCGATGGCAAGCCGTGCCGCAATCTGGATGATCTGGATGCCGCCCTGGCCAAGGCGACCGTCGGCACCCGATTGACAATGAAGGTCGAGCGGCTGGGGAAACGCGAGACGAAGATCGTCACGCTCGGCCGCCGGCCGGCTGAAGCCGCAGTGACCGATACTCCCGCCACGCCCGCCACGCCTCCAGCAGGTTCCACACGGCCGGCGACCAACCCGTCACTGCCGCCAGTGACGGCGCGGCCCGCGCCGCCTGATCCGCTGGCTGCGCCGGCCGCCGATCCGCTGGCGGCGCCGCCGACGCTGCGGCCTGCGGCTGATCCGCTTGCCGATCCACTCAGGCCGGCGGCCGATCCGTTTTCCGCTCCCACTCGCGATCCGGCGCTGGAACTCCCGCCGCCGCCCGGTGGCGAGAGGCCCGCGGCCGATCCGCTGGGCACCAGCCCGCTGACATTGCCCTCGTCCGATCTGCCAGGCGCCGCCGGCCCGACGCCCACATCGGGAAAAGCGTCGCTGGGGATTCAGGTCGTCCCGCTCAACGACGATACCCGCTTCCAACACGACGTTCGCTCCTCGGTCCGCCAGGGTGCGTTGGTTGTCTCGGACAAGCCGGGTTCGCCGGCCGAGATGGCGGGCCTGCCCGTGGGGAGCGTCGTCGTGGCGATCGATGGCCGACTGGTGAAGACGTCGGACGATCTGGTCGCGGCCATTTCGGCGGCCCGGCCAGGTCAGGAGGTGGAGCTGCGCTTCTATCAAGGGGATCAGATGTCCACGATATCGGTCACGCTGGGCGCCGCGGCAGCGACTCGTGCTGCGGCATCCACCCCGCCGCCTCGTCCGGGAATGACGCTGGATCCGAACCGGTCGCTGACGCGCAGGTTCGAAGACATGGTTGAATCGATGGCGCCCGGTACGCCGCCGCCCGCGAGTGCGGGATCGTCGATCTTCGACCCCAGCCGCCTGGCCGAGCTGCACAACGAAATCAAGGCGATGAAGGAGCAGCTGGACGCGATTGAGACCCGCCTCAAAGCTCTGGAAGAGAAAAGAGGCGCCAATCCCTAGAGGCTGTTGCAAAACACGTAGCTGAAGTCGCCGGACTTCAGGAAATTCCGCCTGAACTCTGGCGAGTTCAGCTACAGGCAGCCGCCTTACCACCGGCGATACGAACTGGGGTGCACTTTCGCCGGCTGCTCCTCGGACTTGATTCTGGCGACGTCGGTCCGTTTCAGGTCCAGCGTCACGTGCACGCGCGCCAGCGGCGCCTCGGGACGCACAATCGGCAGCGCCGCGAGCCTCAGCATGCTGGTTGGCTCGTTCGGGTCGTCGCTGTAAAACAGGCCCGGCTCCTTGGTCTGCGTGGGCCGCAGTCCGAACCTGCCAACCGTGTAATTCACCAGGCGCGAAGGCTCGCCGGTCACGCCGTCGAGCGTGATCCGCTCGACCCGGTGCTCCTGGTCGAAATAGTAGGTGAGCGCGCCGGCAACGTCGCTGGGCGAGGTGCCGCTGACGAGCATCACCCGCAGGCCCAGATGTTCGGAGTCGCCGATGACGCTGGTCACCTGCGGCCAGCGAAGCGTGACCCACTCCGGAGTCACGTCAAATCGAATCGACTCTTCCAGCGGCACCGTCGCCGGGCTGGCCGCGGCCGCGGGCATCCCCGGCGCGGATGCTGTGGTAGAAGCCATTGGCTTGAGCAGCCCGTCGATTTTGGCCAGCGGATCGGCCTGGCTCGATTCGGAATCGCCCGGCCAGCGCGCGAGCTGCGCCCGGACGAATCCCTTGACCTGCTCGTCGAGCGCCACGTAGGGAACGCCGATCGCAGCGGCCAGGACACTCATCAGGATCAGCGGGCGTCGGAACATCGCTTTGTAGTCCCACACTCCGTGTGGGACGGCAGCTGCAAGTTGGCGGGGTTTAGGCGGTGCCCGGCCCACACGGAGTGTGGGCCTACCTTCGCATCGACCTGCCGGGCTGCCGCCGTTCATCCCTGCCCGCCCGAGCCGCAACCCTCGCTCAATCGTGCGAATTGGACCCGTATCGCCGCTCCA
>JAKEHX010000642.1 GCA_022614795.1 Planctomycetaceae bacterium
GCCCTCCTTGGCTTGGTCTGTTGACACAAACCATTCTGAGGAACCCTCTTGCGTTCACCTATGCTGATCTAGCCGGACTTGGAACTACTGAATTTGCAATTCCTGTTTTGCATTTTGCAATCGGGCCGGCAGGACACGAAGCGAACTCCATTGATTGCAAATTGCAAAGTAGGAAGTGCAAATTGCAAGATTACATGTTACCAGACCTTCATCGTCATTCCGCCAGTGCTGCCTCGATTCGAGCCCTCAAATCCTCCTCCGATATCCCGCGGATCAGGAATTTCTTCTCGCGGCTGGTCGCGCCGCTGGCCAATTCGACCTGTGAGCGCTTTAGCCCCAATGAATCGGCCAGCGTTTCCTCCAGCGCCTGATTGGCCTTCCCTTTCTCCGCGACCTGCGTCACAGCCACTTTGAGCATTCGGTTGTGCACTCCGCGAAGGGCATTTGTCCGGGCTCCCGCCTGGGCACGCACCGCGAGCAGGATGCCTTCGGGATGCGGCGTCAGGTCGATCATGGCGTCGGCTGGCCTGTTAGCCCCTCGAACAGCACGCTGCCCAGGCGCACCATCGTTGCTCCTTCCTCAATCGCGACCTGGTAGTCGCCGCTCATGCCCATCGACAATTCGCCGAGCGAGACTTCGGGCGGGCAAGCGGCGGCTAATCGGTCGCGCAGCTCGCGCAGGGCGGCAAACTCGCGCCGCGCCCGGCCCTCGTCCCCTTCGCGCGAAGCCATCGTCATGAGGCCCGTCACTTTGATGTGCCCAAGGGCGGCGATGCGCGGCAGAAGGGGCGCAACCTCCGCTGGCGCAAAGCCGTGCTTGGCCGCATCGCCGGAAACGTTCACTTCGAGAAGGAGTTCGCTTGTCAGGCCCAGACCTTGGGCCTCGCGGCTGGTGGCTTCGAGGATTTTCAGGCTATCAGCCGAGTGAATCAGGGGCTTAAGCGGCAGGGTGCGGCGGACCTTGTTCGATTGCAGGTGGCCAACCAGGTGCCAATGCGGGGCCAGATCGGCCAGGGCGGCAGCCTTCGACCACAGCTCTTGCGGCCGGCTCTCGCCCAGGTCGGTCAGGCCGGCCTTGACCAGCAGGCCGGCCATTGCCGCATCGACGTACTTGGTCACGGCCACCAGCCGCACAGCGCTGGAGGACCGGCCGCTGCGATGGGCCGCGTCGGCGATGCGCGCTTGGACGCTAGCCACGTTGTCTCGGATGCGGGCGAAGGGATCGCTGAAAGGGTTCATTTCAGTCCATGATACGCTCTGGCCGTCGCTCCTTGAGCAGTCGGCGAGGCGATGGCGTTGTCGCTGAATTGGCGCGGCGTGTCGCTGAAATGAGCAGCGGCGCTATCGCGCTGCGTGGCGCAGTCGGCGTTCTCAGCCGCCACCGCAGGGGTATATAATTTGCTTCCGAGGCTGAAGTGGGGCAGGCTTCCAGCCTGCCAACTAATAAAGTTCGCTCCAGGAGCCAGCTCATGCATCGGCGAAATCTCGTGGTCACGTGCGGTGCCTTGCTGCTCGTCGCCGCCTGCGGCCGGAGCTCGTGGGCTCAAGACAAGCCGCCCGCGACGCCGGCCGCCAGTGCCGCGGCCGACAAGCCGGCTGGCGACAAGCCCGACGCCGCTGCGACCACAACCGACGATCCCCAGCCGGCCGAGCTGGTCCGCCTGTCGAAAACGAGCGAAATCTGGCTCGACAAGAAGCGCAAGGCGGTCGTGATCGACGGGCAGGTCTGCCTCCGCGAGGGGAACCTCGAAATGTTCGCCTGCCCCAAGGGGACGAAGGAGCACGAATCGGTGGTCTCGCTCAATTGCCAGCCCAACGAGGCCCACGCCGCCCTGCTCGCGACCGGGGCCAAGCCGGGCAAGCCCGTCCGTTTTGACCCGAAGTACGAGCCGGCCAGCGGCGACTTCATCGACATCTACGTTCTCTGGCACGACGAGAAGGGGGGCAAGCACCAGGCCAAGGCGCAGCAGTGGGTGAAAAACGTCAAAACCGAGAAGGCCATGGAATTCGACTGGGTCTTCGCCGGCAGCGGTTTCTGGAAGGACGACGACGGCAAGGAGCACTACCAGGCCAACGGCGGCGACTTCATCTGCGTGTCGAACTTCCCCAGTGCCATGCTCGACCTGCCCATCGAAAGCTCGCAGGCCAACGGCGAGCTGATGTTCCACGCCCTGACCGAGAACATCCCGCCGAAGGGGACGAAGGTTCGGCTGGTGATGATTCCGAGAAAGAAGGCGGCGGAGAGCAAGTAGGGTGCATGAGTGAAACGAAATGCACCGCAGGTGACGGGAGCGACGGAGGGACAGAGCGACGGAGGGACAGAGCGACGGAGGGACAGAGGGACGGAGAGACAGAGCGACGGAGGGACGGGAGCGACGGAGGGACAGAGGGACGGAACGACGGAGGGACAGAGCGACGGAGGGACAGAGAGTATATGCTGGTCTCTCCGTCCCTCATTCCCTCCGTCCCTCTGTCTTGAACCGCCCCTCATGCTCACGATCGACCAACTCACCGCTCCCACTCCTGTTTACGACGATCTGGCCGCCAAGTACCGCGTTCTGGAAGGCGAACTCTCCGCCGCGGCGACCGGCGACGCGGCAGCCGACGTGGTCCAGCGCTGGGACACGATCCGCCGCGAATTCGAAACCTGGTCGAGCCTCGTGAACCTGCGGTTCAACCAGGACACCACGAGCGAGCAGTTCAAGAAGGACCGGGAATACTGCGACGAGCTGACCCCGAGGATCATCGACCTCAATGTGCGGATCAAGCGGCTCCTCTTGGCCCATCCGCGGCGGGCCGATCTGGAGCGCCGCTTCGGCCCGCAGGCCTTCGCCCTGTGGGAGGCCGACGTCATGTCGTTCGACCCGGTGATCCAGGACGACCTCGTCCGCGAGGCCAAGCTCCAGGCCGAGTACAACGAGTTGACCGCCGGCGCGAAGCTCAATTTCCGCGGCCAGAAATACAACCTCTCGGGGATCGTCAAGTTTCGCGAAGATGCCGACCGGCAGACCCGTCACGACGCGGAGCAGGTCCGCTGGCAGTGGTATGCCGACAGCGGAGCGCAACTCGACCGCATCTATGGCGACCTGGTGCGGCTGCGGCACGGCATGGCCCGCAAGCTCAACTACCGCGATTACATCGAGCTGGGCTACAAGCGGATGATGCGGATCGATTACGGCCAGCGCGACGTCGAGCAGTTCCGGGCCGAGGTCCGGCAGCACCTGGTGCCGCTGGCCGCCGAGCTGCGGAAAAAGCAGGCGGCGGCGCTGGGCGTCGAGAAGCTGATGTTCTGGGACGACATCATTCACGATCCCCAAGGCAACCCGGCCCCGCACGGCGAGCACGACTGGATGGTCGCCCGGGCCACCGAGATGTTCGACGCGATGGGGCGCGATCTGGGCGGCTTCTTCCGCTTGATGGTCCAGTCGCGGCTCACCGACCTCAAGAACCGCGACGGCAAGGCGGGGGGCGGCTTTTGCACGGCCTTTCCCAGCTACGGCCTGCCGTTCATTTTCGCGAACTTCAACGGCACCAAGCACGACGTGGAGGTCTTCACCCACGAAATGGGGCACGCCTATCAGGCCTATCAAAGCCGCCAGCAGCCGCTGCTCGATTATCTCTGGCCGACCTATGAATCGTGCGAGATCCACTCGATGGGGCTGGAGTTTCTGACCTGGCCGCACATGGAGAAGTTTTTCGAGGCCGACGCCGAGCGGTTCCGCCGCATCCACCTGACGCAGGGGCTCCTCTTCATTCCCTACGGCGTGGCGGTCGATCACTTCCAGCACCTGGTCTACGCCCAGCCCGAGGCTGGCGCAGCCGAGCGGCACGCGATGTGGCAGGAAATGGAGCGGACCTATCTACCCTGGCGCGACTACGGCGACCTGCCGCACCTGCCCGGCGGCGGCTTCTGGCAGTTCCAGCGGCACATCTACATGATTCCGTTCTATTACATCGATTACACGCTGGCCCAGACGTGCGCCCTCCAGCTCTGGGTGCGCTCGCAGAAAGACCCCACCTCCACACTCGCCGCCTACAACGCCCTCTGTTCCCGCGGCGGCGAAGCCCCCTTCCAAGAACTAGCCCGCTCCGCCGGCCTGGTCAGCCCCTTCCACCCCGGCTGCCTCCGCGACGTGGTCGAGCAGGCGAAGGTGGCGCTGGCGTAAGTGCAGAATCGGAACTGGTAGGGTTCGGTGGACAACGCTAGATCGACCGAGCTGCGCGAACCTGCGCGGTATGATGGAGGTCATACCAGGGCAGGAGTACCGTCATGCGAACATGGATGAAGGTTGGGGTTGAGACTTCGATTGATTGGCCGACCCAGGACACGAACATCGAGTTCGAGGGCCGCACATTGACCCTGCGACCACCTACCGACGTTGCGGCCCCAGACATACAGCTCCAATACGAGCATCCCGAAGAAGAAGTCGCGGCCCTTGGCGTAATCTCGCGGTTCCTATCGGCGATGTGCTGGCATTACCGCCGCTCGGCGAGTATGGGGATTCGCGTGTCCTGCACCGCCGCAAAGATGCGCGTTGGCCGCGGCAGGCCGGACCCGGCGGCGTGGGACTATTTTGAAGTCCCGCCCGAGGTGCAAACGCCCGCGAACCCGAAGGCATGCTTGGCACTGGCGTTGTATCGCGAGGCGATCAGCTTGAGCAGCGCGCCGTATGAGTTCCTTGGATACTTCAAGATCATCAATATTGTTCATCTCCGGCAAGCCGACCAAGTCGCCTGGATCAATGCCACGCTCCCGGCCATAGCCGAGAGAAACGCCAAGGCGCGGATTGCAGAACTTGCCGCCTCGGAGCCGGATGTTGGCCAGTACCTTTACGTCTCAGGCCGATGCGCCGTGGCCCATGCCCACACCGACCCGGTAGTGGACCCCGACAACCCTGAGGACTTCTTTCGCCTCAGCCGGGACATGCCGGTAGCACGCGCCCTGGCCGAGCATCTGATTCACAATCACTTTGGCATCCCACGGCGGTAGATGGCGGCCGCCAACTCCTACCCTTGAACCGCTCTCCAAACCAACTCGACGCGCCAGCGAGGCTCCGCCCAGTTCACCTGCTCCGTGTCCGACTGTTAGCCAATTCCTTGCTGCGCTTCAATTCGACGAGCGTCGGATGTCACCCCTGCGACTCGATTAGCGGCGCGACGTTCTCAGAAGCGACTGGACTTTCTAGGTTAGTGGCGGTTGGTGAATCGCCCGCGATAGCTTCATGAGTAGTGCCCGGTTGCCCCCGTACTTTCGTGAAGAAAACAGCACCGTCGTCGCTCGCGTCTTGCGTCGCACGTCGGGGTGCGTATCGCACCTGACGAAGCCGGTCGGCAAAACGCTCAAAGCCGCTTAACGACGACGCTGAATCCTCGCCTAGCGAAAACTCTCGCCGTAGTTCTTGCAATCCCATTCGGACTTGATCCCCTTCGATGGTGTCATCGAGAACTGTATCGACTTCCTCGAAAAGGAGTTCCGCCTCCTCCTTTCGACAACCGCTTGGATGGTCACTTAGGAACCCCTTGATGGCTCGATCGACTCGCTGAGAAATGCGTTCGCCTGACCCAGCACGCTCGGCCGCGCGCTGCTTGGTAGCCAGAACCTTGAGCAGGGCCCCAAAATTGATGCAGAATGCGTCGACCGTAGCTTCGCTTAGTACTGGGCGTTGATTCAGAGAGAAATCTGCAAGAAGAGACACAATTGAGCGTGCGAACCCGACCTTATCGACATGCATTTCTTCACCACCAACAGTTTTTACATGCGCTTCAACGGCATCAAACAGCGTCTTCTCGTCATCCCAAAGGCTCTCAATTTCGCTCGCCGAAATCCGGGCAAATTGTTCCTCCGGCGCATTCACGAATTCTTTGAGGTAAAGTCTCGCAGCTTCACATGCCAAGTCTGGTGGTACAAGGTCTTCAATTTCTTGGATTTGTCGGTTGACGGGTTCCCCGTTGCCCCCAATTGCAATGGGAATCGACTTGATTCGCACAATGAACTCGTCGTCTAACAGCGTCTTTCCCCATGGTCCTTTGCGGCGAAGCAGTTTTCGCGCTTCATCGCCACCCTGGTCGCTATCGAGCAGAACCACTACTGCGGGTCGCTCAATGTCACGGCCCCTCGCTAGAAATACCAAATATGGAATCTGCGACGCGCATCCGGCCGGCACAATGGTGACGTGATTCAAATCCAACAATTGAGTGCGCGGTGCTCCACGTTGGCGCAGAAACGTCGTTGCGGTCGCAATGAGAATCTGGTCGGCCAACCCCTCCACTACGAGATTGCAACTGCCGATAAACGTTGTTTCGCCGACAAAACTCCCAAACGACGAACGCAAGGGTTCATAGTGGTTTTTGGACACGTCCTTTACAACTCGCGTTCCCTCGTCATTGCCTCCTTTCTCAAGCACGCGAATGCGCTCGCCGTGATTCTTGTCAATCAGAAACGGCGAGTGCGTAACGTACACAACCTGGACCGGGCGTCGCCCATCTTCTGGATGCGCGAATGAATTGAAGATCTTCAACAAATCCTGCTGCCCCTGGCTCGACAGGTACGCGTCTGGCTCGTCCATAAGCAGGATTTCGCTTCGATCGGCCGGCGGGCGATGCGCCAAGTATTGAACGTAGTAGCTCACGAAATACTTTAGTCCGCTGCTGCGCTCGCGAAACGAGTACTCCGTTTGGGTACGATCGCGGATCGTGAAAACCAAGTCGTCATCGCGTGCTGATACTAGCAGGCGAAAATCTTTGTCTTGAACCCACCATTTCGGAAAGTTGAGCGCGCTGTGCAGGCGGTAATTCATCTCCTGAAGTATTCCGTTAACCAGGCCTTCGTCTCCAGCGCCGAGGGCGATTCGTAAGTCCTTAATTGCCTCGATATCAATCTTCGCAACTTTGCACAGGAGGTCGCGAGCCAGGGCGTACTCCGCAGACTTACGGTCAGTTGGCGAAACGGGGGAGGACGGCGCAGGGGCGATGAAGGTCTTGAAGGCTTCGGCTAACGAGGGAGCGGCACTGGAAATGGTGTCTTTCGACGCAAAACTTCCGATGTGTTTTGCAAAAGCCGAGAACAAATTGTGCCTCTCTGGGCGTGACCACGGCAAGGTGCTTTCGCCACTTAGAAAACTGAACGGCACACTCTGAGGCAACCCGATCTTGGCCTCAATCTCGAATACGTTTGGCAAATGTCCGAGGAGAGATTTTCCTGAGTCGTCCTTGAGCTTGAACTCCTCATAGGTGTTCGCCTTGGGAAGCCATAGAGTCAATTCGGACTTTTTGCTTCGGAAGATATAGAACTCATCGACCGGGTGCGTTGCGGTGATCTCACATGCAGCGCGCACAGCACCCCGCTCGCCTTCCGATAGCTCGCCAAAGTGGAACCCGAAATCTGGGGATCGCATTTGCCCCTGTTCAACGGTAAAAAACTGTGAGTAGCGGCAGAAGTCGCGCAGTGAAATGGCTGCACCGCTGAGTCCCTTCTGAATTGCCGAAAGCAGATGGCTCTTACCCGACTCGTTTGCTCCGACAACCGTTGTGACGTCATCGAGCAGAGGAATGCGAACGTGCGGGAACCACCTCGAGCCGATCATTTCCCAGGGAAGCGGCTTGGCATGGGGATGGTTTTTTCGCAGATAATCGAAGTTGAATGACTTGTAGAAGCGGATGTAGACACTCTTCATTTTCATGGATTGAGCCCCGTTGCACGGCGTGCCACCGCACGCTCAAAGTCAGAATGGCGACCACCCATTCTAGTGAAGTTGTTGCATCACATACCACTCCTCGATTTCCAGCACGCTTTCGCCCGCGTTCAGGGGCATCGCGCTCAGGTTAGGCCGTCCGGGTTGAATGGTCCGTAAAAAGCGACACACAGCGCTTCAATAGGACAGGGTTAGGATGCCACCGGTCGGGAAGTGCGAGCGACTTCCCGTCGAAGCGAATCAGAGAGTCTGCGATCGACCGGACCGGTTCGGCTTTGAGAACGATAGCGCTGATCGAAATCAAGTAGTCGGGGGCGATGCGGAGCACCCCCTTGTCGAAGGCGCGGTCGTGCAGGGCGCAGAGGCAGATGCCGTTTTGCGGGTTCATTCGCAAGGTCTTGTCGATCGACCACGGAATGATGTGCGACGCGACCAGTAGCTGCGGCAGCGGCAATTCGCACACGGCGCAGCGGTTGCGATAGCCGGACAGAATGAGCGACCGAAAGAATTGCTGATTGACGCGGACCTTCGTCACTGCCTGCCGGTCGAGGCCTTGGACGTCTTCCCAGCGAACCTCGTCTTCAGCCCGGATCGGTTGGCCCATGAGCTGAGCGAATGCTTGCTCGGAGTCAAACGCAACCTCTTCGGGATGCTGTTGGAAGTCGTGCCAGACTTCGGCGTCGGTTTTCGACGCCTTGGAAAGCCCCTTGATCCCGCGCTCTTTAAGCACGTCGTCAAACGCCGCCAGATTGCAGCACTTCATCGCGAGGGCGCTCGCAGTGCGGCCGAGCCTGGCAGCGACTTCGATGATTTCGGGATTCTTGCCGTGCAGGCGCCCGAAGGGAGTGCGGCAGTAGATGTTGAAGGCGACGAGAGTTTCGTCGCGGCTCCAGGACTGGCGGGGCATGGGAGGTCATCGCTGGGCCAAGGGGCAGGCGAGACGCCTACCCTACGAGGCGGTTCCGCCGCCAGGCTAGTCGGCGGACGTGCCAAGGTGCAACTGCCAGATTGCACACGGCTCATGTGGTCCCAGAGGGACGGGCAAATTCAAACCCTCACCCTAACCCTCTCCAAGAGGGAGAGGGGACTCAGTGGGCTCACGCCCACCGCTCGCCTGCCCACCGCTCGCCGGGCGGAACGCCACAGAGGCGTTCCCTACAGGGATTTGAGAAATGCAGGCAAGTCGGCCACGTTCTCGAGAATTGCCAGGCGCGGCAGGATGGTGAACTCGTCGTCGCGGGCGACGCCCGAGCGGACGATCACGAAGGGCACGCCGGTGGCCTCGGCGGCCTGGGCATCGACGGGATGATCGCCGACGTAGAGCGCTTCGGGGGGAAGAAGTTCGAGGCGGGCCAGCGCACGTTGGAGGCTCTCCGGGTGCGGCTTGTGCTGGCGGACGTCCTCGCCGCCGACGATCACGTCGAACAACTCGCCCGCGCCGTGGTTGGCCAGGATCGCCTGAATGCGGTAGCGGAACTTGGTGCTGACGATGCCGGTTTTCAATCCACGATCGCGCAGCTCGCTCACCGCGGGGACGACACCCGGAAAGAGCGTCGTCAGCGGAGCCATCACTTCATCGGCCCGCGCGATGAACGCCTGGGCGAACGCCGCCGCGGCCGCGTCGTCCAGGGCCCCCGTCAGCCGGGCCAGCACCTCGGGCAGCGGCCAGGCGACGCTCCGCCGGATCGCTTCCCGCTCGGCCGCAGGAAAGCCGCAGGCCAAGAGGGCGTGGTTGACGCATTCGACCGCGCCGGCGGTGGAATCGGCTAGGGTGAAATCGAAGTCAAAGAGGATCGCGCGCAAGTCCATGCGAGAGCTAGGGAATCCATCGATAGTCGTTGAGCCATTCGTCCGGCGTCGAGGCGTGCGAGATGAACACCAATAGTTCGACCACCGCAGGAATCGTCAGGCCCCCACGCAGCAAGACGACGCCAGGCGATGTGCGTCCTGAGGCAACGTGTTCCAGGAGCGCCGTCGGCATGGTCGCTTTGTCAAGCGAGACGACAAGGCGGCCATGCGTTTCGGCCCAGGCGAGAATCTGCGGATCGGGAGTTCCCGGCGGCAACTCGGGAATATCGGCGACGCGGACTACATCGATCGGCACGTTGCTCTCCGCCTGGCGAAGGATCGCATGCCACAGTGCGCCCCAGCGGAAGTTCTCGTCGAGCAGAAATCTGATCGCCATGGTCCTTGCCAGCCATCGTCAAGCGCCAGCCGTTCCGTGGAGCGCTTGAAATCGCTGACGCAAGACTTCAATGCTTGGTCCGCGCTTGGACAGGTCGCAATACAGATTGCCGATGGCCGT
Organism: Planctomycetaceae bacterium; assembly: GCA_022614795.1. Taxonomy (GTDB): domain Bacteria; phylum Planctomycetota; class Planctomycetia; order Pirellulales; family Pirellulaceae; genus CAYLLN01. The sequence goes on from JAKEHX010000642.1 coordinate 9,997, forward strand.
TTGCTGGTCGAGATGAACTCGCGCCACGTCAGCGTGGCTGGCCGTGTAGGACAACGCCTCGTCGAGCGCCGGGCGGGGCACCGAGGGAAAGGACTCATGAATCTCGTCGGCGCTCGCGCCGGCGAAATACCGATCCAGCACCAGATACAGCGCGATCCGAGTGCCGCGAAACTTGATGTAGCCATCATCGCGGCGCTCCAGGACGGCGGGCATGTCGGGCAGGACGATTGCTTCGGACTTGATTCTCTCAATGGCCTCATGGCGCTCGCGAAGGAGTTGCAGACCACGATCGATGGCTGTTTCACGGCTTGGAAACAGGCCCTGGGAGACCGCGTCTTCGAGGAACCGGGAGTTTTCGGCGGAGATTCCAGTGTCTGTGATCATGGGCACCCTTCCACGTGGTTGTCATCTGACATTATACGCCAGCGGCCTGGACACCGAGGCCTTGACGAAGGTTCATCGCTGCTGGCTTGAAATTGCTTCCGGCGATGAGGCGCCAGATTGAGCCGCGCTGGACGTCTGGGACTTAGCCC
>JAKEHX010000643.1 GCA_022614795.1 Planctomycetaceae bacterium
GGGAGCGATCCGCTGACGAATTACGATACCATTCGTGACGAACTCGTGCAGTACGATTCACGACTTGGCCAGCGGCCCGAGATTGTGGCGGTGACCAAGGCCGAGTTGCCTGGAGCCGGTGACGTGCATAGTGCCCTGGTCACCCGCACGGGCAAAGAGGTCCTGCTCGTATCGGCCGTGACGGGGCAGGGGCTCAACACGCTCGTGCAGACGATCGCGGCCGCCTTGGAGGCCCGCGAGCCGGCGGCAACATGACCGACGTCCAGCTCATCGCGGTCGATATCGGCAACAGCCTGACGAAGGTCGGCTGGTTTGAAGACGTCGCAGCCACGCTGCCGCAGCCATCCAGCGTCCGCAGGTTTTTCACGGGCCAGCCACCGCCCGAGGCGTTGTTCGATGGGCTGCCTGCCAAATCGGTTCGCTGGCGCGTGGCCAGCGTCAATCGCGAAGGACAGCGAGTCTTGACCGAGTCGGTGCGCTCACGGCGGCCACAGGATGACGTTCGGATTCTGGGCACAAGCGACATGCCGATCGCGGTCCGCGTCGAGCATCCCGAGAGCGTCGGCACGGATCGGCTCGCAGCCGCAGTTGCAGCGAACGTCCTGCGTGATCCGGACCGCGCGGCCATTGTGGTCGGCGCCGGGACCGCGCTGGTGGTGAACGTCGTCAGCCGCGATGGGGCATTTGTCGGCGGCGTCATTCTCGCCGGGTTTCGGATGCAGGCCAAGGCCCTTTACGACGCGGCGGACCTCTTGCCATTGGCGGAGTGGAAGTCAGGCAGCGATCCGCCCCCCGTGATCGGCACGAATACCGAGGCGGCAATTCAAAGCGGCCTGTTTTGGGGCGCGGTGGGCGCAGTCCGCGAGCTGGTCGCGCGGATCGCCGGCGAGCTTGGCCACGCACCGCAGGTTTTCGTCACGGGCGGCGACCTGGCGCGGCTCGCTCCGCTGGTTGGCGAGGAAACGCGGTTCGTGCCGAACATGGTGCTTTCCGGAATTGCCGTCGCCGCCCGCGGCCAGTAACCCCGCCTGGGACAAGCCCCCACCCGCTGCTACCTTGAATCGGCTTTGCCGCGCGCTCGAGCGCGGCTCGCCACCGCTCGTTTGCGAGACCATTCGATGACCGTCACCGCCGACCGCGTCTTGAAACTCGCCCGTGTGCTCAAGGGTTTCGACCGGCGCGAGAACCTTACGCTCCACCAATACCTGTCCGACATTCGCCGGCTGGATTCGCTTGCAAAGCTGCCCAGCGGCACGAGCGTGCTCGTCCGCGGCGACGTCGATTGCAAGCCCGGAGCGGAGCTGGGTCAGGGGGATATCCGGCTGCGCTCAATGAAGGACACGCTGGAATATGGCCGCCAACGGGGCTGGAAACAGATCATCTTCGGCCATCTCGGCCGCAAAGAGAAGGACAAGCCGATCGGCTCGCTGGCGAAGGTCGCGAATCGAATTGGACAGATCATAAATGACTGCCCGGTCACGTTGATTACCAACTGGTTCGATGAAGCATCCGGACAAGTTTCAGATACTGTTCCGTTTGCGATCAAGAACTCGGGCCCTGGGCATTTGATCGTGCTGGAGAACGTGCGCGCCTACTCCCTGGAAACGGTGCTGTGGAAGGCCGACGAGGCCGCGCTCGCCGGCCTGGCACCGAAGCTTGCCGCGCTGGCTAACTCGCTCGCGGAGAAGGTCGCGTCGGTCTATGTGAACGAAGCCCTGTCGGCCGGCAGCCTCGATGCTTCGACCACGATCGTCCCGCTGGCGATGCAGCAGGTCGCCCTGGGCCAGTACATTGCCCGCGAGTTTGAAGGGCCGATGCTCGACTGCCAACAAGCGAAGCTCGTCGTGTTCAGCGGCATCAAGATCGACAAGCTTGACGACCTGGAAGCGATGATCGCCCGCGGCACGATCCGCACGATCTTTTCGGCCGGCTCGCTGGCGATGGCCCTGAAAAAGGCCGAGGCCCTCCTCGCTGGCAAGGACTTCTCCTTGGGCGTAAGCGAAGACCCGGCTCACAAGGACAAGCCGTATTACATCCCGCCCGAGCGGATCGAACAGGCCCGGCGGATGTTTGCCGCCGGGAAAAAGCAGGGGATCGAGTTTGTCCTGCCTGTCGATTTCAAGCTGGGGGACGAGCGCGTCGTCGAGACTCTTCAGCCTGGAGATCAACAGTTCGACATCGGCCCGCGGACGATCGCGCTCTTCGAGCAGAAGGTCGGCCAGTTCATCGAGGCCCACCGCGGAGAAAAGGCGGTCGCCTTTCACAACGGCGTCTTTGGCATGTTCGAGGATCCGCGGTTCGAAACCGGCACAAAAGCGTTCATCGCTCAGCTCAAGCGGATGAAGGATGCGGGCCTGGCGGTCTATGTGGGGGGCGGCGAAGGGGGGACGGCCCTGGAAAAATACGGCCAGCCCGACTGGGTCACGCACTGTTTCACCGCGGGCGGGACGGTGCTCAATGCCCTGGGCGCCGAACCGGTGCCCTATCTGGTGGCCCTCCGTGCAGCCGCCAAAGGCTCGTAGAACGCTACAACCCTCACGCGCGTTAGCCCTTGCGCTACCGGCCGGGCAATCTGGAAAATCCAGCCAGACTTTGCTGGGCGGTCAAGATCATCGAAAGGGGCCGACGATAGCACGCCAAGAGACAGCACCTTGAAGTGCTGCGCGGTCGCTTGAGCGTCCCTGCTAGGGCCCACCGCCATTGCCGAGAGCATCGCGGGGCCGGCGGTTCCGGCGACACGTCGTTGGGTTGTTTCCGTTTCCGTCTCCCTACGTGTTCTGATGACTGGAGCCCCTCCTATGAAGAACTTGTTTGCCGCGGTGTTGACAGTCGGCATGCTGTGTATGGCCAACTCGGCCAGCGCATTTGAGATCCTGTCGATTTTCGGCGGTGGATATGGCTGCGGCTGCGAGAAGAGCTGCGGCCACGACCATGGCTGCGGCTATGACCGCGGCTGTGGATGCGACCGCGGTTGCGGTCACCATCGCCAGGGCTGCTGCCGCCATTGGTTCCATCGCGGCTGCGGCTGCGATGTGGGCTGCGGCAAGGCCGTCGAGCCCAGTTGCGGCTATGAGAAGAGCTGCGGTTGCGATCGCGGATGCCACCGCAACCGGTGCTGCAAGGACCGTTGCCACCGTACCCGTTGCTGCCACCGGCACCACCGGGGCTGCGGCTGCGAGAGAAGCTGCGGCTGCGACAACGTCTGCGGCGGCGACATGATCCAGAAAGGCGCCTAATCGACTCCCTGGCTAACAATCAGCCAAGTCCCGCGCAACCGGCCGGAGCACACACCACTGCGATCGGCCGGCCGCGACCAAGATACTGCGAAACCCCCGGCGGCCACCGGGGGTTTCGTCGTTTGTAGGACGGATTTTCAATCCGTCTCGCCTGGTATTTCAATCCGTCTCGCCTGGTAGGACGGGTTTTCAATCCGTCTTGCAACCGATCCTGCATTTACCGGACTGGACGGTTTACAAAACCGTCCTACGCCAAAACTCCACGTATAATCTTCGCCTCATCCGTCGGCCCGATCAGCCGCTGATTCAGGCCTTGGTAGGGATAGCTGAAGCGCTTCGCATCGATCCCCAAGAGATGCAGGATGGTGGCCTGCAAATCGTGCACGCCGACTTTTTCCTTCACGACAAAGTAACCCAACTCGTCGGTCTCGCCGTACACGTGCCCCGCCTTCACTCCCCCGCCGGCCATCCAGATCGTGAAGCAGTGTGGGTGATGGTCGCGGCCGAGGAACTTTGACCCGCCGCGCTCTTCGTTCAGTGCCGTGCGGCCGAACTCGCCTCCCCAGACGACGAGCGTGTCGGCCAGTAGCCCGCGCTGCTTCAGATCCTTCAAGAGCGCCGTCACGGCCCGGTCGGTCTGTTTGCACTTGTTCGGCAGTGCCGTCATGATGTCGTCCCCCGCGCCGGTGCCGTGCGTGTCCCAGCCCCAGTCGTAGAGCTGCACGTAGCGCACCCCCTGCTCGGCCAGGCGACGGGCGAGCAGGCAATTGTTGGCAAACGACGCTTTGCCGGGCTCGGCGCCGTACAGATCGATGATCTCCTTGGGCTCCTTCGAGATGTCCATCACCTCCGGCACGGCAATCTGCATCCGATAGGCCAGCTCGTACTGGCTGATACGCGTGACCGTCTCGGGATCGCCAAACTCGGCCAGCTCCAGCTCGTTCAGCCTTTGCAGGGCATCCAGGCTGCGGCGGCGGACCTCGCGGGTCATGCCGGCTGGATTGTTCGCATAGAGAATCGGATCGCCCACGGTCCGGCACTGCACGCCCTGATAGACCGACGGCAGATAGCCCGTGCTCCACAGCGCCTTGCCGCCGGTCGGGTCGGTGCCGCCGCTGATCAGCACGACGAAACCCGGCAAATCCTGGTTCTCGGAGCCCAGGCCGTATGTGATCCACGAGCCCATCGCCGCCCCGCCGTTCCGCGGCGAGCCGGTATAGAGGAACAGCTCGGCCGGGGCGTGATTGAACTGGTCGGTGTGCATCGACTTGATGACGCACAACTCGTCGGCCACCTCCTTGAGACTGGCCCACAGCTCGCTCATCTCGATTCCCGCCTGCCCCTGTTTGGCAAACTTGTAGGGCGTGCCCAGCATCTTCGGCCGGCGGGCCTTGAGGTCGATGAACGGCAACCGCTCCTTCTGGAGGATCGCCAGCAGGTCGTCCGGGCACGGCTGGAGATTGTGTTCGACGAGCTTGGGCTTATAGTCCCACAGGTCGTGCTGCGGCGGCGCGCCCGACATGTGCAGATAGATGACTCGCTTGACCTTCGCCGGCAGGGGCGGGGCCTTGGAGGCGAGGGGATTGTCGGCGCTGGGCAACGGGGCCGCCAGCGCCGCACGGCCAGACAATTCGGCGAATGCCCAAGCGCCCAATCCAAGACTGGCCTGTTGCAGGAAGTGTCGCCGTGTATTGAACCGAATCGCAAGTGCCTTTGCGTTCATGGGCTTGACTCCGTATCGATCTCCATTTGGGCGCGGCGAAGCAGGTCTGCGACTTTCAATTCGCCGGCCCAGTGCTGGAGGTACGCACCGTCCAACTGCCCGCGTTGGGTTCGCAGAATTCCTAGGATATCCGCCCACTGGCGGTCCGAGATTTCATTTCCCAGTCGATACCAGGCTAGTTTCTGAAGAACAATGTCCTCGGGTGCATGAACATAGACCACGGTATCGCCTGGAAACTCGACTGGCAAAGAGCGGCGGCGCTCGCGGCTCACGCGGTCAAAGGGACGACTTCCCTGGATGAATACGTCAACCTTGAACGACGTCGTCTTGCGGATCGCGTTAAAAGTACTCCTGCGCTGCACGGCCGACCTCACCGCAGGCAGGCTGACGATGTAGTCGTCCGACAGCAGCCGCACCAACTCTTCCTCGCGGCCGGGAAACGGCTCGATCGAAACGTCCGCGTCCTGAGTATGGCGCGGTTTGCTGTACATCGAGCCCGCGACGGATCCGCCAATCACTACATCTAATTGCATCGCTGCCAACTTGCGAGCCAGGTGACGCACTTCCGCAATAGCCGAGTCGGGCGTGTCCACAACTTCCTCCAAGAGCCGCTCGATGTGCTCCGCGGGAATTGTCAACCGAATCCAGTTCTCCAAGCACTCGCGCTTCGTCGCAGCGGGCATTCGAAGCCGGAGTCCCAGATCAGCCAGCTCTCGCCCGCTCCGATACATGCTGTCGATGATGGCCAACTTGTGCGCCAGTGGCATCGCGCGGTACAGCGCCGCCTGCGCTTCGGCAACGTCGTTGGGTGTATCTGTGAGCATCCGCATTCGACTCATCCCTTCATCAGCACCCCGTCCAAATTCAAAAGCACGTTCGCCACCACTGTCCAAGCCGCGGCTTCGGCGGCATCGACGCCCTCCGGCAACGGGCCGAGTGGCTCGGTCGCGAGTTTCATTGCTCCTGCACTGTCGGCTCGATAATGGGCCAGCTCGCTCTCATAAAGCTTCACGATCGCGTCCACCTGCTCCTTGCTCGGCGGCCGCACCAGGCACAGTTTGAGCCCGAATGCCGCGCGCTCGGCTGCAGGCGCCCCGCCTTCCTTGATGATCCGCCGGGCCAGCGCCTGCGACGCCTCGACAAACGCCGGGTCGTTCAGCGTCACAAAAGCCTGAAGCGGCGTGTTGGTGCGGAATCGCCGCAGCGAGCAGGTCTCGCGGCTGGGGGCGTCGAACGTCGTCATCGATGGGTACGGAATCGTCCGCCGCCAAAAGGTGTAGAGTCCGCGGCGATAGCGGTCTTCCCCCTTGCTCGTCGGCCAGGTCCGTTCGCCGTTGAAAGCCGCCTGCCAAAGCCCCTCGGGCTGGGGCGGATAGACGCTGGGCCCGCCGATCTTGCGGGATAACAGGCCGCTCAGCGAGAGCGCCTGATCGCGGACCATCTCGGCCTCCAGGCGAAACCGCGGCCCGCGCGCGAGCAGTCGATTGCGTGGGTCTTTCGCCGCCAAATCCGGCGGCACGCGCGACGACTGGCAATATGTTTCCGATGTCACGATCAGCTTCAATAAAGCCTTGATGTCCCAGGCGGACGAGTCCAAAGTCCCAGGTCCAAGGTCCAATGTCGAAGTCCGCGCGGTGCCTTCCTGGCCTGACCTTGGACTTTGGACCTTGGACTTTGGACCTTCTTGGAACTCGACGGCCAGCCAATCGAGCAGCTCCGGATGGCTCGGCAGCTCCCCCTGAATGCCAAAGTCCTCCTCGGTCTCGACGAGCCCGGCGCCAAACAGCTGTGCCCAGAAGCGATTCACCGCGACACGGGCCGTGAGCGGGTTATCGGGATGCACGAGCCACCTGGCCAGCCCCAGACGGTCGCGCGGCACATCATCGGGCAGCTGGTGAAACGCACCCGGGAAGGCGGGCGATAGTTCGTCCCCCTTGTTCAGAAAACTCCCCTTTACCATGAGCCACGTCTTGCGCCGCTGGGCTTCCGGAAGCTCCTGCATCACGGGCACGGTCGGCGCGGCGGGCTTTGACTTCTCAAGCGCCGCGATCTGGTCGCGCAGCGGCTTGAGGAGGGGAGAAACGGAGCGATAGTGGGCTGCCAGCTTGTGCGTTTGCTCCGGCGCTCTTGCTTCGGCCGCCGTTTCGGTGATGGCCAGAATCTCGGCCGGCACGCTCAGTCGCTCTTGCACGCCTTTGTCCGCTGTTACTGAAAGGCGAAATCGACCTAGCGCCATTTGCGGCTCTTCGCCTTGAAAGTCGAGCGTAAGCTTCAATTGCGTCTGGCCCTCGCGCGCAATCGGACTAGCGGCCACGAACACGGCCCAGTGCGGCTGGTTGGCTTGCGAGCCCGCGCTCCAGCCGGCCTTGGCATCCGGCGGAGACTTGATCACGCTGGCGACCGATGAACCTTCGGCGGAATGGTCCGCCAAGGCGGTGGCAAACGCGACCGTGCTGACGCCGCTCGTGGCCAGCTCGCTCGTCGGCGACGGCACATCCTTCGGCGACTGCTGCCAGACGACGTTCCGCTTCTCATCCAGAATCGAGACCTTATAGCCCGTCAGCCGGCTGCCGATCGCCGCGCCGCCATCGGTCCGGTTCCAAATCGCCAGCCGCTCGATCCGCCGGTCGCCGCCGAGATCGACTTCCCACCACGGATTGTCTTCCTGATTGTTGTGCGTGACCGACTTGGAATCGAAGTAGCGGCCGTCGGTGTTGCCGTCGATCGCCAGATTCGCCGGCCCGTCGAATGCCACGCTCGACTGTGTCGCCGTCCCTTGCGGCGCGACGTTCTCGCCGCCGGCAAAGACCTGCACCTCGGCCAGCGACAGAATCCGCTGCGAGCCGGGCAGCTCGATCCGCACAAATCTCCCGGTTGCGGCATCGTCTTTGGCATCCGCGTCCTGAGCAGTCGCCGAAAACC
>JAKEHX010000644.1 GCA_022614795.1 Planctomycetaceae bacterium
GAGGGTTCGGTTATCACCCCCAAGATCCCGGCAACATGACGCGAGTGGCGCAGTCAGACGTGCGGCCTTCGCTCGTTGCGGCGGGACTGGGTTCGGTTTACATCGCAGCCGACCTTCTGGGGATCACCGATCCGAAGGAAGATCCGAAAAAATCGGGAATCCCGCCCGTTCTCAAGGAAGTCGAGCAGAAGCAAGGCAAGACCAAGCGCCGCGACCGGAAGTCCATGGTCGTCGACGAAGCCGCGGTGCGCCGCGCGATGGCCGACGGGAACGGGTGGTTTGCCAAGAATTTCACAGTCAAAACCGAATCGTGGATGCACTACTACCTGTACGGGCTCGAGCGCTACATGAGTTTTCGCGAATTGGCCGAGGGCCACGCGGAGCGCGAACCCGATTGGTATAACCAGGTGTTCGATCACTTGCGTCGCACTCAACAGGCATCTGGAAGTTGGCCCGGGGAAAGTGAATCCGAACAAATCAGCACCAGTTTCGCCGTGTTGTGCCTCTCGCGCAGCACGCGCAAGTCGATCAACGTCAAGCTGAAAGCCCTGGGCGAAGGCGTGCTGCTGGGCGGCATGGGTTTGCCCAAGAACATTTCCGATCTTCAGGAGCGAAACGGCAAAGTCGTCGAGTCGCCACTGGGCGGCTCGGTCGAAGAAATCCTGGCGATTATCGAAGATCCGAACAATCCGGAACTCAAGCGATTGGCCGAATCGGGCCAGTCGATCGCCTTGGATAGCGACATCACCAAACGTTCGGGACAAGTGGCCCGACTCCGATCGCTCGTCTCGGCGGGCAACTATGAATCGCGGCTCGTTGCCGTGAAAACGCTCAGCAAGGTCCGCGATCTGGATAACGTACCTGTTTTGTTGTTCGCGCTGACCGATCCGGACGTGCGAATTGTCGTGGAGGCCGACAAGGCATTGCGTTTCGTCAGCCGCAAGTTTCGCGGCGTCGGACTGCCGGACGATCCGCAGGCGCCGGGAAGCGATGTGCAGGTCCCGGCGGGCCAGTGGCCCCAGGTCAAGGCGGCTCAAAAGGCCTGGAAGGACTGGTTCTTGGCCATCCGTCCTGACGCCGAACTGTTGGATTAGCGTCAATTCATGTCGTCTCCCACCCGCAGAGCTTCGCCCGCGACTTCCAGCCTGGAGGTGTCGCGGTATGATCAGGTGGCCGGCTCGCTTCTTTCCACACTGGTCGTGATGGGCGTGCTCGTGGCGGCGATGTTCGTGCTCTGGCTCGCAAGCCTGCCAGTGCGCATTCCAACGGCTGCGCCGATCCGCGTGCTGGAAGACGTGGGGGGCGGTGGTTTTGGCGACAGCTTCACTCCTGGAATGCAGCGCGAATTCTTCGAGCCGACGAGCGAAGAGGTGCCGCTTCCCCCTTCGACCGAGACGTCGAGCATTGAGTCGATCACCAGCTCGCTGGCCGCCGTTTCGACGGTGGTCGGCGCTGAAGCCCAGACGCTCGACTATCTCGAAGGACCATCGGGGGGCCACGGTCGCGGATCGGGAACCGGCATGGGCGACGGCACCGGGCGCGGCCCCGGCGGTCCGGGGACATCCGACGGCATTCCCGCCTGGGAGCGGTGGGAGGTGCGGATGTCGGCCGAGCGCATCGAAGACTACGCCAAGCAGCTCGACTTTTTCCGCGTCGAGCTGGGAGTGGCGGGAGGGGGAAATCCCAACGTCGACTACATTACCAATCTCTCTGCCGCCAAGCCCCGGGTCCGCGTCGGAGCGCCGAAGGACGAAAAGCGATTGCGCTTCTTGCACCGTTCGGGGGAGCTGCGCCAAGCCGATCGCGAACTGGCGGCGAAGGCGGGGGTCAACACCACCGGCCGCGTCGTGTTTCAGTTTTATTCCCCAGAGATGTACAACACCCTGCTGAAGCTTGAAAACGAGCGCATGGGCAAACGCCGCATTCGTGAAGTGCGGCGAACCGTCTTTGGCGTGAAAACGGTCGGAGCCAAATACGAGTTCTTCGTCATCGCCCAGGAGTACCGCAGCGGCGTCTGATCGCGCCCCCGATTCTAGCTGCGGCGTCACGCCGGAGTGTTCTCTTGGTACAATTTCTGAAGATTCCCCGGCTCTTTCGCCATTCAACCCTGAAGAACTATTGTTAAGCGCGGTCTTACCAGTGGCGGGCGGGGCTGCGTCGCCCGACGCGGGCGACGTCGCACTGGATCCTGGCGCGGTTCGGAGTACAGCGGCATGTCGGCAAGCAAGGTTCTTGATTTGGCCCAGCGGCAAGGCCTTTTGGAGCCGAAGGTCATTGACGAGCTGCGCCGCCAAATCGCCGAATCGAAATTCGTGGTCACGCCTGAGGCGATCGCCAAGGTGCTGGTCGATCATGGGCATCTGACAGCCTTTCAAGCGCGCAAGCTCGTGAATTCCGCGCTCGAAGAAGTTGCCGATCCCAGCGTCCCTTCCGCTCCACCCGCTCCCAAGACCTCCAAGGTTACACAGCTTGCCAGAAACGCCGCGCCGGATGAGTTGATTCTCGCCGATGAATCGTCGGGCGACTTGTCCGCCCAAAACCCGCCGCCCGGCTCGGCTGACGAAGACGACGTGGTCATGATGGAAGCGGTAGATTCATCGCCGCCGCCGGCACCGGCCCCTAAGCCGCAGAGCAAGCCAGTTTTCGCGCCGCCGAAACCCGCGCCTTCGAAATCCGCGCAGCCCAGGAGTGAAGCCCGATTCACGGCTCCACCTAAGCCATCAGCGGCGAAAACCATCGATGAAGACCTGGTGGAGATGGAGCCCGCGCCGCCGCGGTCGCAGCCCCCTCCCCCGCCGGCGCCCGCGCCGAAACCGGCCAAAACGAAGCCGTCGGCGCAGTGGAAGGCGCCGCCTCCGGCCCCGCCTTCCCCGCCGGCCGATGCGCTCGTCCCGCTCGATGCCCCCGCTCCCACCGCGAGATCGGTTCCCGCGCTCACGCCGCTTCCCCCGGATCCCGGCGTCTCGGCTTCGCCCGGTGCGCCGCTGGGCGACTTGTTCTCCGATCCGCTGGCCCTCCCTGCCGATCCGCTGGCGAAATCCGGGGCGCAGGTCGCGCTGCCAGGAGGCAAAAAGAGGCGGAATGTTTGGGATTCGCCGCTGCTGTTGGTCGGGGGCGGCTTATTGGGCGTGATGCTCGTTGCGTTCGGGCTTCTCTACTATTCGCTCACGCGCGGCAGCGCCGCCGAACTGCTGGCCCAAGCGGATGAGAAATATGAAGGGGGTGCGTTCACCGACGCGGTTCACCTTTACGAGACCTTCCTCGAGAAATACCCCAAGAATCCCAACTTGAGCAAGGCGCGGGTCCGGCTAGGAATGGCGGAGCTGCGCCTGATGTCGAGCGACGGCAAGAACGCGAAGCAAGGTCTCACCACGGCCAAGCGGGTGTTGCCGGAGATCGCGAGCGAGGAGCGATTCGACGAGGCTCGCGTCGAATTGGCGACGCTCTTGCCTGATATTGCTGAGGGCTTTGCCACCATGGCGGCCGAGGCCGGCGAAACGGCCGAGAAGGAAGCGCTGATCGCTCAGGCCGATGAGGCGATGAAACTCGTTAACAACGCGGCATATTTGCCCCCCTCGCTGCGCAAGGAGCGCGAGACCCGCATTTCCGCCATTCTCGACAAGCTCAAAGTTGCCCAACGAAGCATCGAGCAGGACAAGGATTTGGGCGCGACGCTGGAGAAAATCGCCGCGGCCGAGAAAAAAGGAGATGCTGCTGCGGCCTATCAGCTTCGGTCTGACCTGCTCAAGGTCTATCCCGCCCTGGCCACCCATACGAGCCTGGTGGCAGCCATTCGCGGCGTCGGCGAACGGGAGCGATCGCTCGTCCAGGTCAATCCAGAGGTCGTCGCCGCCGCCAGTGATGATCCAGAGGCCGGCGGCTCGCGGCTAGTTCTCGCCGTGCGCAGCGGCCCGGCTCCGGCTGCCGCGGCCGGTCGCATCGCCTTCGTGCAGATCGAGGGGGCCGTGTATGGAATCGATGCCGATAGCGGCCGCATCCTTTGGCGGCGGCACGTTGGCTACGAAACTCTCGTTCAGCCGCAA
>JAKEHX010000645.1 GCA_022614795.1 Planctomycetaceae bacterium
GCTCGACGCCCTGGACCGGGGATTCGAAGCGCACAAACTCATCAACGGCGATCTCGATGCGGGCCGGATCTTCGAAGACGTAGGCCCGCTGATCTGGATGTACCAGGTACTCGTTGGCAATGGCGGCAATCTTGAGGGGCTTGATTCCCGCAACCGTTTCGAGCTGGATGGAATCGCCCAGCCTGACCCCGAGTTTCTGAGCCAGCACGCTCCCCACGACAATATCGCCGGCCATCAATTGGTCGCGCAGCGAGTGCCGGTTGCCGTGAATCAAATCGAACGGCGGCGGACCGGGATCGGTAAATTGCCGGGCGATGCAGATCGCCTTGATCTCTTCCGCCTCGCCTTGGGCCGCCGGCTTCAGGACTTTGGTCTCGATATACGACACGCCGTCGATCAACTGGATGTGCTCGAGTTTCTGGAGCTCGCCGAGCATGGTGTCGGGCAGATCGGGCGCGGTGCCGGTGGCCATGTCGGGCATCATCGCGCGCACGAAGTAATCACCGACAACCGCGGCCTTCATCCAGTCGTGCACGTCGCGGACGTTGTCCATGATCGAGTTGGCGATCGCCACGCCGGTGGCTCCCGCGATAAAGAGCACGCCGACCGTCAGCGCCGAGCGGGTCTTGTGCCGCAAGATTTGTTTGAGGGCCAGGCCGGCCTCGACCGGGCGGAAGGGCTGGAACAACTTCGCGATCAGGGACGCCTGCGGCCTCAAAAGCACGGTCTGCAGGGCGACGATGCCGGCCAGGAACAAGAGCCCCCCGTACATCGGGGCGCTGATCGGCAACAGGCCCATCATGCCGTAATAAATGACGATGGAGCCGGCGAGCATCATAGTCGTGCCGAGCCAGAAGAAAGGCCACGACCAGTTGCGCATGTCGCCCGGAGCGACGCGGCTCATCCCTTCCAGCGGCGAGATTTTGCCGATGCGCATGGCCGGGAGCAGCACGCCGATCACCGACATGCCCAGGCCGAATATCGCGCCGAGGATGAACGGCTTGGCGGTGAGTACCTCGTCCACGGTGGCCAGCGTCACATCGAGCGAGCGGGTGAGTACGCGGTTGGAGACCCACGCCGCGCCGATGCCGACGGCGATGCCCAGGGCGGTGCCGATGGTTCCCAGGACCAGGCTTTCGCCCACCAGGGCGCGGGTCAATTGCCAGCGGGTCGCGCCGATGGCCCGCATGATTGCCAGGTGCCGCCGCCGCTCGCCGACGTTCATGAGCAGCGTATTGAGGATGATGAACGCCGCCAGGAGCAGCGAAAAGAGCGACGCCAGCTCCAGGCCGATCTCGCTGGACTTGAGCGTCTGCTCCATCAGGTTCGAGCCGCTCGAAGGGCGATCGACGTTGAGCTTGGGATCGCTGTCGCTGGCGGGGACAGGCATCTGGGCGGCCAGCGCCGCGCGGACCCTCTCGATTTCCGCCTCCCCGGGCGCTGTGACGATCTGGATTTTGTCGTAGCGCTTCGTCTTCCCGCGGGGATAGAAATAAATCTGGGCCCGCTCGATCGGCATGAAAGCGAGGGACGCCTGGCGGAGGACTTCAGCACCGCGCGGCCTCTGAACTCCCACGACGACGAACGGTTTCTTCAGCCGGTTGGTGAGGATGCCCACTTCGTCGCCGACGTTCACTCCGATCAGCCTAGCAAATTCCTCGTCGAGGACCAGCTCGTCACCTTTTTCGAGGTGCCGGCCGGCGACGATGTCGTACTCGCGCACGGCCTGGTCGAGGTCGGGCTTGATGCCCATGACTTGCAGGCGGATTTGTTTCTCGCCGATCTTCAGTGCCGTCGGTTTCTCGACCACTGGCGAGGCCGCGATGACGCCGGGCGTTTTCGCGGCGATCTCGAGAATCTTCTCTTCGAAGCTGACGCCGCCGGCCGCGGTGATTTCCAGCGTCGCCTTGCCGGTCACGGTGGCGAACATCTTCTGGTACGACTCGCGGGTCGTCGCCGTCCCCACGTCGATCGCCACGGCAGCCGCGACGCCGATGACGATGCTCAAAAGCGTCAGGATCGTCCGTCCCGGGCGCTGGAGCATGGCCTGGACGGTGTAGCGCCGCAGGCTCATGCCGTTCGCTCCGAGGCCGTGGGTCCCGGTGCAATGCGGCGGGGACGCACGGGAATGACGCGATTGGTTTCCTCGCGCTCCACCAGGCCGTCCGCCACGTAGATCACGCGATCCGCGATTGCGGCAACACCCGGATCGTGCGTTACGAGGACCAGGGTCTGTCCATGTTGATCGACTAGCTCGCGGAGGATCGCGATGATCCGCTGGCCGTTGGTGGTGTCGAGATTGCCCGTCGGTTCGTCGGCCAGGACGATGGCCGGATCGATCACCAGGGCCCGGGCGATAGCCACCCGCTGCTGCTCGCCGCCCGAGAGCTTACCGGGAAGATGATTGCGCCGCTTCTCCAAACCCACCAGCTCCAGCATTTTGCCCGCCTTCGCATTGGCGTCGGATGGCGAAACTCCATCCAGCTCCAGCGGCAGGGACACGTTTTCCTCGGCGGTGAGAATCGGCAGCAGGTTGAACGACTGAAAGACGAAGCCGATGCGGCGGCGGCGAATCAAGGTCCGCTCGTCGTCGGTCATCGAGGCGAGGTCCGTCCCTTCGAGCAAAACCTGCCCGCTCGTCGGCACATCGACCCCGCCCAAGAGCGTCAGCAGCGTGCTTTTGCCTGAGCCGCTGCGCCCCATAATCGCGAGCATTTCCCCCTTGCCGACGCACAGATCGATGCCGCGAAGTGCCTCGACGCGGGCATCGCCCTCGCCAAACGATTTTCGGACTTGGCGGGACTCAAGGACGTGCATCTTGGGCTCGCGGGCGGGATGAACGATCAGCCCAGGACGGGCTTTGGCGGGGGCCCGGCAGGCTGCGAATGATAGCGTTGGGCCGCCTTTATCATGTCTGACAGCCAGGGCGTTGCCAAGTGGCGCGGGCCCTTTGGCCGGAATTGGCGGCCGGGCCGGGCTGCTAGCAGCCGGCTGGTTTTTCGGGCGGTCGGCTACCATGATTTGGGTGCCACGTCCCACGCTTGCGTGGGCGTGCTGTGTTGGTGAGTGCCTCGCGAAAGTAGACGATCTACCCATTTCTTCGGCAGGAGCCTTCATGAGCGAGCATCCATCTCCGCCAGAATTAGCCAGCCAGGCGGTAGTTGTTTCCCTGCCCATCCAGTGGGGTGACCAGGACTTGTTCGGCCACGTCAACGGCGTCGTCTATTTCCGCTGGTTCGAGACGGCCCGCGTCGAATATCTCAATCGCAGCGGCCTTTCGCACTTGATGTCGGGCGAAGGCCGCGGCCCGATCCTGGCGTCGATCAAGTGCGACTATCGCCGGCAGCTCAAGCATCCCGACACGGTCCTGGTTTCGGCGAGCGTCCGCGAGATCGGCCGCAGCTCGATGAAAATGCACCACCTGATCTACAGCGTCTCGCAGCAAGCGCTGGCTGCCGAGGGAGAGAGCACCGTCGTCATGTTCGACTACCATGCTCAGCGGCCGACGCGCGTTCCCGACGACATCCGCCAGCAAATCGAGCGGCTGGAGGGACCGTCTGGCACAGCCCGAAAAAACTATCGTTGAAACAAACGATGACAACCTATGTCACTGGCGCACCGCCACGGAAAATATTTCAAGAATTCTGACGGTTCCGCTCCCCAAGACGATTGACAAAGCCTTCGCGGCCGCTAGCATCCGCTCCCGCAAGACCGACTTCTTCCTATCGGTTTGCAATCGTTAGCCAAGTCGCCGGCTTGCAAGGCAGTTTGGGGCAGCACTCGCTGCGGTCGCGGCGGACATCGCACCGCACTTCTCTGGCACCGAGTTCTCGACAAGCCACCTCTCACTGACGCGCTCGCTGTGCGCGCCGACCTCGCAGAAAGGAACGGGCAAATCCATGCGTACCCTCTCTCGACGCAGTCATTTCAATCTGTTCCGCACCCGTCACGCGAAGGGAGCCAAGCAAAAGCAACGCCGACTGCTCCTGGAATCGCTCGAACCGCGGCAGATGATGGCGGTCGTTTCGATCATCGCCCAGGGAACTGCGCCGGAGGGAACGGATCAAGGCTACTTCCGCATTGCGCGCGACGCTCTGGATTCACAGCCCCTCACAGTTCACTTCACGATTACGGGCTCCGCCACCGAAGGCGCCGACTACGTGGACATCGGCACTTCGGCAGTCATCCCCGCCGACGCACTCTTTATCGACATCCCGATCGCGTCGAACATTGACAATGAATACGAGCCGCTCGAAACCATCCAGCTCAACCTGAACACCAATCCGGCTTACACGATTGGCTCCCCGGGTAATGCCATCATGGGTATCCTCCATTGCAATGGCTATGCGAATGGTCCCGTCGCAATCCCCCGCACCTGCCCCACCTGCCCACCGGGCCCTGGTGATGTCGTGGATTCCGGTACCAACAACATAGTAGATCCCCGGCGCTTCCCTGGCATTGTTCGTGGCGACCAAGGGTTCCAATCAATCGTCCGTGGCGACCAGGAGTTCCAATCACTCGTCCGTGGCGACCAGGAATTCCAAAACCTCCCAGTCGCAAATCCCGATCCCGGTGCGATACCCGTCTCGTTTCCTAACGGGACGATTTTCGGTTTTTCGTCGTCTGGATACTCCTCGCATCCGGTGCGCTACGCCGATGGCGTGGTGATGGTCTATTCCAACGACCTGAAGTCCGACGGCATGGGGGTGCCGTGGGGCGTAACGCGATCCTGGACGAACGCGCAGGCTCACTTTAAGCAAAACGTCGTCGGCACGCGGATGCTGCTCAGCGAGCAGCCCTACATCACGAATCCTGGCGACAACGACTTTTTCGTGATGAGCAACTCCTCCACGGCGAGGGAATTCACCTATGACACATTTTCCGGCGTGTTCGTGCCACATGAATTCGCCCAGGAAACGCTCGTAGCCGACGCGACGGCCGGCGAATTCGTCTTGACCGACACCGAGGGAAGCGAGTTGCGCTTTTACGCCCTCTTGGAAAGCTATCCAGAGTTCCAGCGCGGCCAGTTCAAAAGCTTCAAAGACGCCCACGGAAACACGGTCAGCGTCGTTAGCCATACGACCGACGGCCGCATCCAGGAGGTGCAGCGGAGCTACACCTCGGGCGGCACAACCATCACAGAGTCCTATCTCTACACGCACCTCACCACCCTCATCAATAACGGCCTTATCGACAGTGTAACACTCCGCCGCCGCGAAGGAGCCGGCGCGTGGGTCACGCAGCGCAAGGTCGAGTACGCCTACTACGGCAGCGGCGAGGCCAACGGCAACCGGGGCGACCTGAAGACGGCGACGATCAAGGACGCCGCTAATAACGTGCTCGGCACGACTTATTATCGATACTACAAACCCGGCGAGGCCAACGGCTTCACGCACGGCCTGAAATACGTCCTCTACCCGGAGTCCTACGCCCGTTTCTCGCTGGAAGTGGGCGACCCCCTGACGGCCACGAACACCGCCCTAGCCCCGTATGCCGACCACTACTTCGAGTACGACAGCTATCTCAAGGTCACGAAGGAGATCGCGCAAGGTGCGGGCTGCTCCGCGTGCAGCGGCGGACAGGGCACGTTCACCTATGCCTATGCGGACAACACACCCGGTGGTGGATACAACAAATGGCAACGCAAGACGGTCGAAACGCTCCCGGATGGCAACCAGAACATCGTCTATACGAACTACCGTGGCCAGGTAATGCTCCAAGTTTTCAAGGACACGACCACCAGCCAGGAGTGGGCGACCTACACCCGCTTCGACAACGCCGGGCGCGTCCTATTCCGGGCCGATCCCTCGGCGGTCAGTGGCTACAGCGAGGCGTACGACGACCTGGTCCACTTTGACTCCGTTACGTCCAATTACCAATACATCCGCGACACGGCCGGCCTCGTGACAAACTTCAGCTACTACGGAGGCACGACGGCGACTGACTCGACACCTGGCGACGTCGCGGGCTACCTGGAGTCAATCAGCATCCAGCAGGGCGAAACGGGCATCCCAATCCCGCAGTCTCAGCAAAACTACATCGCCCGCACCGCCGGCAGCACGACGATCTACTTGCCGGCCAACAGCACGGTCTATGCCAACACGAACGGCACAGGCGGCCTGACCACCAGCTACGTCTACTCGTTCTTTTCGGGCACGGTGCAGATCGAATCCCAGACGACGACCGACGCGGCCGGCGGCGTCGATACGATCTTCTTTGATACCTACGGCCGACCAACGTGGAAGAAGGACCCCAAGGGCTTCCTGCACTACACCGCTTACGACAACCAGACAGGAGCAATCACGAAGACGATTACCGACGTGAATTCGTCCCAGACGGGTGACTTCACCGGGAAGCCCTCCGGATGGACGACGCCCACCGGCGGCGGACTGCACCTGATCACGATCTATGAGGTCGATAGCTTGGGCCGCCCCACGAAGTCAACAGACGCCAACGGGAACATCACTTACGTTGTCTATAACGACACCAACCACGAAATCCGCGTCTATTCGGGATGGAACACGTCGACCAATTTGCCGACCGGCCCAACAATCGTCATGCGGGAGGACCGGGACCGCAGTTACACCGAAGTCCTCACGATGTCGGC
Organism: Planctomycetaceae bacterium; assembly: GCA_022614795.1. Classification (GTDB taxonomy): domain Bacteria; phylum Planctomycetota; class Planctomycetia; order Pirellulales; family Pirellulaceae; genus CAYLLN01. The sequence continues at coordinate 6,608 of JAKEHX010000645.1, forward strand.
GACGCCCAACCTGACGAGCGGCCGTCCCAACGGCACCGAAGCGATCAGCGGCCTCCAGTCGCTCAGCCGCACGCACACGAACGACGCCGGCCAGGTCCTTTACCAGGACGACTACATCTCGTTCAGCGGGCTGACTTACACGACTTCGGCTACGTTCGGCACGCAGAACACGCATTTCCTCCGCACCACCAATGCCTACGACACCCGCGGCCGGCACGCCAAGACCGTCCGTCCTGACGGCACGATATTCCGCACGGTCTTCGACGGCCAGGGCCGGCCGGTCAGCGAGTGGGTCGGCGACAACGATACCCCGACCAGCGGCTTCTGGTCCCCAACCAACCCAGCCGGCATGATCAAGGTCAAGGAGTATCAGTTTGATGGCGGCGGCGTTGGCGATAGCCTCCTTACTCGTCTGACCGACGCTCTGGGGCGCCAGACAACGCTTGCCTACGACTTTCGTGGACGCCTCACAACAACGACGCTTCCCGACCCGGATGGAGGCGGCGGACCACTCACCAGCCCGATCTACACGACGGCCTACGACAATTTAGGTCGAGAAACCTCACAGATTGATCCGCTCGGAAACGTCACTACCTTTGCGTACAACACCACCGGCCGCACTACAACCATCACCTCGCCTGACCCCGATGCCGGGGGTCCTGCGACCAGTCCGGTGACGGTTCTTACGTACGATGCCATTGGCCTCTTGGTGAGCCAGACCGATCCTCTCTCCGCCGCGACGACCTATGAGTTCGATGGCGCGAGGCGGCTGAAGAAAGTCACCCAGCCAGACCCGGATGGAGCAGGCTCCCAGACTTCGCCGATCACCCAGTATTCATACGACGGCGTGGGGAACTTGCGGTTTGTGACCGATCCGCTCAGCCACGTCACCGAGCACGTTTACGACAAGTCCAACCGCCGCACGTCGACAATTGCGCCTGACCCGGATGGCGGCGGCTTGCTCACGTCGCCGGTGACTGCCTATGCGTACGATGCGGCCGGCCGCCTCTTGTTGACGGTGACCGATCCCCTGAGCCGCGTCACCACCAACGAATACGACGCGCTAGGCAGGCTGAAGAAGATCACCCAGCCTGATCCCGATGGGGGAGGACCGCTGGCGGTGCCTGTGACCCAGTTTGGCTACGATGCCGCCAGCCGCCAGACAAGCGTCACTGATCCGCTCTCGAATGTCACCAGCTACGCCTACAACTTCTTCGACCAGCTCACCACGCTGACTGAGGCTGATCCGGATGGGGCGGGCAGCTTGACGAGCCCCGTCACGACCTATACCTACAATGCCGCGGACGAGATGCTCTCACAAACCGATCCGCTCAGCCGGACCACCAACTACACCTACGACGGCCTCGGCCGGCGGACCAAAACCACCCAGCCTGATCCGGACGGGGCGGGCCCGCTGACCCGGCCGGAAACGAGCTACACCTACGATGCGGCCAGCAACCTGAAAACCGTCACCGACCCGCTGAGCCACGTCACGACCTACGACTACGACAACCTCTATCGCCGTACGAAAGTGACCGACGCCCTGACCGGCCAGACCAGTTTCACCTACGATGCGGCTGGGCGGATGCTCACGCTCAAGGACCCGGTCAATAACACCACCACCTGGCAATACGACACGCTGGGGCGGGTCACGCAGGAGACCAACCAGCTCAACAAGACACGCACATTCAAGTACGACGCCGCCAGCAACGTGACCGAGCGGGTCGATCGTTTGGGACGCAAGATCGAGTACGTGTATGATAATCTGGATCGCAGCACGGCCGAACGCTGGTGGAATGGGTCCACGCTCGTGCGCACGCTCAGCTTCACCTTCGATGCGGCCAACCAGTTGACCGCCGCCTCCGATCCGGCGGCCAGCTACGGCTACACGCTCGACAACCTGGGGCGGGTGACCAACGAGACCCAGAACATTACTGGCCTGACGCCGCAGATCCAGTACCAGAGCCAGTACGACGCCAATAGCCGGCGGACCCAGCTTCAGGCCCTCCTGGGGGGCACGGCCGACTTCAAGAACACGTACCTCTACGACAACTTGAACCGCCTCACGATGCTCAAGCAACAGTCTGGCGGTGCCGGGCCAGGCGCGACTGTCGTCGCCGAGAAGCGGGCCGATTTCGCTTACAACTCGGCAGGCCAGACCACCAAAGTCGATCGCTACGCCGACCTGTCGGGCTTCGAGCACGTCGTCAGCACGCACTATTCCTACGACGGTATCGGCCGGCTGACCAAGCTCCTGCACACCGAAGGGCCGACCGCCCCCGGCTCGGGCTGGGGGACCGACGCCCTGGCGGGCTACCAGTACGTCTATGACGCCGCCAGCCGGTTCACGTCGATCGATTCGTTCGTCGATGGCCTGACGACCTACACGCACGACGCTACCAGCCAGCTCACCGGGGCCGACCACACCGGGATGACCGACGAGGCGTACAGCTATGATGCGAACGGAAATCGCACCATGTCTGGCTACTCCACCACTGCCAACAACCAGCTCACCACCGACGGCGTTTATAACTACACCTACGACGATGAGGGGAACCGGCTGACGCGGACCAAGATCAGCAACGGGAAGATCGAGGAGTACACCTGGGACCACCGTAACCGGCTGACCAAGATCACGTTCAAGAACTCCGATCAGACCGTCACCAAGACGGTCGATCAGTATTACGACGTGTTCAACCGCTGGGTACGCCGCTGCGTGACTCCCAACGGCGCCAACGACATCGATACGTTCTTCTCCTACGAAGGCGGCCAAGTCGCGCTCCAATTCGACGACGGCGGCGCGGCCAGTGACCTGGCACACCGCTATCTCTGGGCGCCCGCCGTCGATCAACTCCTGGCCGACGAAGCCGTGACGGTCCTCACCAGCGCCGGCACGATGCTCTGGCCCTTCGGCGACCACCTCGGGACGCTCCGCGACCTGGCCACCTACAACACCTCGACCGACGACACGGCCGTCGCCAGCCACCGCCGCTACGACAGCTACGGCAAGCTCATCAGCGAAACGAACGCCGCCGTGGACGAAATCTTCGGCTTCACCGGGCGCGCGCTCGATGAATCGACCGGTTTGCAGAATAATCTCAATCGGTGGTATGACACAACAGTGGGGCGCTGGCTCACTGAAGATCCGATTGGCTTTCGCGGAGATCAAGGCAACCTTTCTCGGTACGGCGAGAATTCGCCCGACCAACATACCGATCCGGTTGGGCTATGGGCACCACCCCGCCGCTCTCCACCGTACGGTAGTTACGATTGCCGTACGGGGAGATTCTATCCTCAGAGCGGTCCGGACGTCCCTATATTGCTGCCGCCTGTTCTTCCTCCGCCAATTGATCTGCCGTTCGACGGAATTGAGATAGAAACCAC
>JAKEHX010000073.1 GCA_022614795.1 Planctomycetaceae bacterium
GCCACACCCCAGCCGCCGAAACCCGCCAATCCAGAGCCGCCAAAGCCCGATCCCAAGAAGCCAGACCTGCGCGAGCCGCCCAAGCCCGAACCGGCCAAGCCGGCTGCGGCTAGTGCGTTCAAGGGCCTGCCCGTCTCGATTGATCTGCCCAAGCTGACGCCGGGCATGACCGATCCGCCGGCCGAGGCGCTGGCCTCGCTGGTGATCGGACCCTGCGCGCCGGACGCGACCGCTCAGCTCAAAGGGGGCGATTCGGCCATCCGCGGCGGCAAGACGACGTTCGAGCTCCGCGAAGGCAAGGACGGCCAGTCGCTCGGGAAGTGGGACGTGGTGATGATCATCGATGAAGCGCCCCTGACCATTGCCCAGCTCAGCGTCGAAAACAAGCAGCTCGCTTTTCAATGGACGGCCGACGGAGCGAAGCACGCGTCGTCGCCTTACCTCGGCAATTGCAAGCTGGTCCTCTCCGCCGGCACCGACCAGCACGAAATCTCGCTCCGCAAGCCGATCGAGGGCCAGTCGCTTCTGGTCGATTTCGACAAGCCGGGGGCCACGGTCAAGTGGACCGTCGAGCATCTTCCCGACCCGAAGAAGATCGTCGTGGAGATTTCGCGCCTCGGCGAAGCGTTCCCCGCGCACAAGTTCGACCCCTCGCCCACGATGGAAGGATCGGATCCGGAGACGCTGGTCTGGCTGGGCGCCGACCCCGAGAACGCACTGGTGGGCATGAAATTCGAGTCGTCGCAAACGATAAAGCTCGTGCAAGTGAAAGGGACGGCTCAGCTAAGGTCGGGCGGCAAAGCGGAGCCGCTCATCAAGCGCAAGCTGCTGGAGTTCGTAAAGGGAATCGATTCACGGCGGTTCTTGCTCATCAAGAAACAGGAAGTCCTCGAAAAGGCCAAGCCGCAGACTGACGCTCAAAAGAAGGCTCATAAGGCGGAACTGGATGCCACGAAGGCGGAGCTGGAAGCGCTCGCAGCCACTGAGGAACAGACGAAGCAAGTCCAGCAATCGATCGAGGAACTCAAGGACAAGTCGGAAATCCACTTCCGCGTCTATTACCTGGCGGGGGACGACTCGCAGGTCGATCTGGTGGTCACCGACACGGCCCCGCCCAAAGAGAAGCCAGCGCCGAAACCCGACGCCGGCAAGGCGAAGAAGTAGGCTGCTTCTCACTCGATCTTAGCGGGCCTTCCACTGGCCCGCCGCTTCCGCCGTCTCCACAAACGTGGCTGGCGACACGGCCGTATCGCGGCGGACCGGCACGCTCGTCGCTCCGCTGCCCGTTGAGGCGGGCGCGGTGGAGCTGGCAGGCGGCGCAAGGAACCCGCGCGTACGCTCCAATTGAGGCGTTGTCGCAGGCTTGGTTGCCGGAGAGGAAGGACTTCGCGGCGCCCCCGGCACGGGAATCGTCTTGATCGGTGCCGTGTTACTGGCGGCGCCGCTCGTCTTGGGGTTGGCCGCAACAACGGCGGCAGGCGCACCGGGTTCGGTAATCGTCGTCGTGAACGCAGGCTTGGGGGACGACGCCACCGGCGCGCTAGTGCTCGCCGAGGGAGCGGCTTCGACAATCCGGATCGGCTCCTCGCCAGAGCCGGTAGCTCCCGTCGAAAATGTCGAGCTGGCAGTGGTCGGCTGGGAAACGATCGGCGAAGACGCGGCCGGCGTCCTGGCCGGCGCGGCCGAGATGGGAGTGGAGGGAATCTCGCTGCGGATCACCGCCGTGCCCGGCCTCAAGCTGCCGTCGGGCAACGTCACGATGGGGGGCGTCACGATCGACGCAGTGCTCGGCAGCGTCGGCGTCGCGGCCGGGGGCTGATAGTAGCCCGGCTGCGGCGCAGTCTGCATCGTCGTTGGCGGAATCGTCGCCGGCCCGATCACCGAATAAGGGTTGTTCCAAGCCGGATTCTGGCACCCCAGCGCCAGCAAGGCGGCGCAGCAAAGCCATGTGCGGTGCATCGAGCGGCCTCCGTGCCGGGAAGTGGGGCAGGCTTATAGCCTGCCAGGGAATCCGAAAAGACTTGCTCAAGAAACGAAGCGACCCGCGCGAACTGTATCGGCGGGCCGCCAAGGGGCAAAGAGCGATTGGCGGTGCTAGCAGGGGTGATGCGCCCGAACTGCACCAGCAGCCGCTTACTTGCTCACGAAGAATGGATTGTCGATCGTCTGCGGCTGGATGCCTTCGATCATCTGCGGCTTGGCTGGCAGTGACTTTGCCGCGGCCACTTTCGAATCGGCGTTCTTCACATGTGCGTTCATGATGACCGCCGGGTAGACGGGCGGGCCCGGCGGCAGCATCACCGTGGACGGCCAGGCATAGGGGCTCCAGCCGTAAGGCCGGGCGATGATGTGCGGGCTGTAATAGACGGGCGGGTAGATGGCAAAGTACGGCGGAATGTACGATCCGCCTTGGCTGTAGACGTAGGGATTGCCCCACAAGGCCTGGTAGTCACAGAAACCATAACCACCATAACCACAGCCCCAATCGGCGCGGGCCGTCGTGGGAGCGGCGGCGAGCGCGAGGGCGGCGACGATACTGAGCACGGCGGCGCGAATCATGATGCGAACCTCTGCTAATGGCGGAAACAAATCGGGTCTAGTTTCCACAGTAATTACGCCGCCTGGCCGTCACAACTGCTGCCACAAGAATTTTTGGCAGGGGATCTGTTTGTGGTGCGGCCGTCTCGGCTGCAATGGGCAGGCGGGACGCCTGCAACACAATTGATGCTTGTCAAGACGCGGCGGCGAATGTTCAGAAATCTTAGCGCGATAGGCAGGCCCAACCCCCTTGCTGCGCGGCGAATCGAGCCGCTAGCGTAAGAGGACCATGTCTGGCAGCGCCATGAGCACGTTGGAACTTGATCCGCGGCGCAAAACCCGCAGGCGGAATCCTCGCGCGCGAGGCCACTATCTGCTCCGCGACGTCGAGCGCCGCGCCCGGGCAACCTGTGGCCTGTTCGTCGTCGGCACCGATACGGGAGTCGGCAAGACGCGGGTCGCCGCGCTGATTGTCGCGGCCCTCGCCCGAGCGGGGCTGCGGGTGGGAGTCTACAAGCCGGCCGCCAGCGGCTGCCGGCGGGTGGGTAAGGCGCTCGTTTCGGACGACGCCCTGGCCCTCTGGAAAGCAGCCGGCGAGCCGGGCCAATTGCGGGCGGTCTGCCCGCAGCGCTTTGCCGCACCGATCGCGCCGCATCTGGCCGCCCGCGAGGAGCGCAAGGAAATCAATGCGCGCCTCTTGCGCAGCGGCATCGACTACTGGCGCAAGCGAAGCGACATTGTGATCGTCGAGGGGGCCGGCGGACTCATGTCCCCCGTGGGCGAGCGCGATTACGTGGCCGACCTGGCCGAGCAGTTTGGTTTCCCGCTGGTGGTCGTGGCCCCCAACCGGATCGGCACGATTAACAGCACGCTGCTCACCTTGATCGCCGCCGCCGCCCGCCCCAAGCCGCTGCCGATTGCCGGGATCGTGCTCAACGACGTTTTCCCGCGCGACAATGGCGACCCGGCCGTGCATTTCAACCGCATGGAGCTGGAAACGCGGTGCGTCCCGCCAGTGCTCGCTCATTTGGCGTTCGAAGCCAGTGATTTCGACGCCCCCGTCGATTGGGTCCGCATTGCCACCTTATCGTAATTGCCACGTCATCGTAGGGCCGCGTCCGCTTGCCCCGCATTTTGATGTTCGACCTCTCCGCCATTCAAACGGCCCTTCGCGAGTCGCAACTCGACGGCTGGCTCGTCGCCGATTTCCGCGGCAGCAACCTGCTGGGCCGCCGCGTCCTGGGTTTTGACGACAAAGACATCAAGTCGCGCCGCTGGTTTTACTTCATTCCTGCCCGCGGCGAGCCGCGCAAGCTGGTCCACACAATCGAGACCGCCTCGCTCGATGCGCTTCCCGGCGTCAAGACGATCTATCTCCGCTGGCAGGAATTGGAAGCAGGCCTGGCGTCGCTCGTTGCCGGCGTCAAGCGGATCGCGATGGAATACTCGCCGCGAAATGCCAATCCCTACGTCTCGCGCGTCGATGCCGGCACGATCGAGCTGGTGCGCTCGCTGGGCGTCGAAATCGTCAGCTCGGGCGATTTGATCCAGCGGTTCGAGGCAACCTGGGACGATGAACAGTGGGCGATGCACCTGGCAGCCGCCGTCTATACGAACTCCGCGTACGAAGAGGCTTGGCGCTTCATCGCCAAGCGCGTGCGTCTGGTCGGAAACGTGCGCGAAACGGACGTGCAAGCGCATATCATGGAGCACTTTCAGGCCAATCGCCTGACTACTTATCACCCGCCGATTGTGGCTGCCAACGCCCACAGCGGCGATCCACACTTCGAGACCTCGCTGCCGGCTGACGTCGCCATGAAAGAAGGCGACTTTGTGCTCATCGACCTGTGGGCCAGGCTCGACCAGCCGCGGAGCGTCTATAGCGACCTGACCCGCGTCGGTTTCATCGGCCGCGAAGTGCCGGAGAAATACGAGCGGATCTTTCAAATCGTCGCGGCGGCCCGCGATGCAGCCATCGCCAAGGTCAAGGACGCCTTTGCCGCCAGCCGCCCGCTTCAGGGCTGGGAGGTCGATCAGGCGTGCCGCGACGTGATCGACAAGGCGGGGTACGGCCAGCACTTCATCCACCGCACCGGCCACAACATCGGCCAGGAAGTGCACGGCAACGGCGCGAATATGGACAACCTCGAAACGCACGAACTTCGGCTGGTGCTGCCCCGGACCTGCTTCTCGGTCGAGCCGGGCATTTATCTGCCGGAATTCGGCGTACGGAGCGAGGTGAATGTCTTCATCGATGCCGCGGGAGACGTCCACGTCACCGGCGGCGAATTGCAGCGGAAAGTCGTGCCGATTCTGGCCGAATTCTGAGATGGAGGGCGAGCCTGCCGGCGGCAATGACCATTTTGCAATTTGCAATGTTCAATATTGATCATTGCAATTTGATCATTGCAAATCGAGTTGCGCGGACGGTTCCTACTTGCCCTTCTCGCCGCCGAGTCCCAGGCGGGCCAGCCACTTGCCCCCGCCGGCCCCTTTCTTGCCCTTGGAGTTGCCGCCCGGCTCGACGTGCCCGTGCGACGCCTTGTCGGCCGCAAACTGGCGCATCTTCTCTTCGAGCTCCGTGCGTTCGCGAGCCACCTTGGCCCGCTCGAGCGAGCAATCGACCTCGGCCTTCTTGAGCTCCTCGCGAAGCTTCTCTTGAAGCTCTTTCAGCCGCTGGCGCTCCTTGCGAATCGCGTCGTCGCCGTCGAGAGTCGCAGCAGCCGCCGCAGCATTTGCCGCCCCATCGCTGGCGTGCTTGGACTGGCTCTCGAGCTGCCGCCGCAGTTGCTCGAGCTGCTGCTCCTTCTCGGCGACCACTTTTTCGGTCGTCTTGAGCGCTTCCTGGACGGTCAGCTTGTCGGCCTTTCCTTGCTCGTTATTTTCGTCGAAGTCGGAGTCCAACTGCTCGAGCATCCGCCGCTTGCGGCTTTCCCAGTCCATGTGTTCGCCGCCGCCGCCCCCCCCCGGCGACGATTTGGCCCGGCTGAGCTGGTCGGTCAATTCCGCGTTCTTGTTCTTGAGCTCACGGATGTCCTCCAGGGCCAGATCGAAGCGCCGCCGCAAGTCTTCGGACGCCTGATTCGACTCCGTGACCACGGCCGAATGGCGGACCCGTTCGAGCTGCTCGGTGAGCGACTCTTCGAGCTGCTTGTTCTCGGCGCGGAGGCGGGCAATTTCCCGCGCACTGTCGTCGGCGCTGGACGCCCCGCTTTGGGCCGCGGTCAGGTCGGCTTCCAGCTGCTTCTGCCGCTGCTGCCACTTGCTGGCCTGGTGCAGGGCCGCCTGCCGCTCCTGATCGAGCTGCGCTCGCAGCTCATCAAGTTGTTTTTGAAGCGACTGTGCCTTGCCGTCCTGCGATTTGGCCTGGTCCGCCTTGAGCGTCTCGATCTGCTGCTGCATCTCCCGCCGCACCCGGTCCAACTCGGCTTGAAGGTGCTGGGCTTCGCCCCCCTTGGATTCGGCCGCGGCCTGATGCTTGCCCAGCTCCGTCTGCAGCCGCGTCAACTCGGCGTTCCGCACTTCGGCCTCGGCACGCCGCTTGGCCAGCTCGCCCTGGGCCGCTTCCAGCTCCTTCCGGGCGTCGTCGTATTTCTTCTGACCCTCGCCGGAGAGCTTCTGCTTGTCGGCATCGTATTGCCGCCGCAGGGCCTCGAACTGCTCGCGGGCGCTTTGCGTTTGCCCGGCCTCCTTATGCCGCGAATCGAGCTCCTTCTGCTTGGCATCGAGCTGCTTCTGAAGCTCGGCCACCCGGTGGTTCGCTTCGGCTGTCTGCTGGCCGCTCGTGGCCACCTCGTCGCGGAGCTTCTCGTATTTCGCCTGGAGCTCCGACAGCCGCATTTGCAGCTGGAGCTCCTGCCCGGCAGCCGAGGCCAACGCTTCGGCACGGTGCAATTCGGCCTCCTTGGACACCTCGCCCTTGCGGACGCGCAACTGCTGGGCGATGTGCCGCCGCTGCTTCTGCGTTTCCAACTCGCGCTCGGTCAGCCGCTGCTTTTCGCGCTGGAGATCCTGTTCCAGCTGTTCGTAATCCGACAGCTTTTCCTTCAGCTTGTCGGACTCGAGCTGGTGGGCCTTCTGGGCGGTCTCCAGCGCGTGCTGCATCTGGTCGAGTTCTTGCTTCCGCCGGACGACATCCTCGTGCCGCACACCAAGCTCCGCCTGTTGGCGGGCCAGGTCTGCCTCGCGGTGCGCACAATCCGTTTGCCGGAAATGCAGCTCCTTGCTGGCCGCATCGATTTCCTGCTGCCGCTTTTGCAGGTCGGTCAGCCGCCGCTGCACGTCATCGAGCAGGTGGGTCAGCCGCTGTTCGCGGCCGGTCAGCTCGCGGACCCGTTCGTCCAGGCTGCGTCCCCGTTCGTCGCTCGCCGCCGCCTGCTTCTGGGCATTGGTCTCGCCTTGCGCGAGCTGCCTGGCCAATTCGTCGATCCGGTGGCCGATCTGCCCTTCCAGCTCCTTGAGACGCCGCTGCTCGCCCGATAGCAAGTTGCGGGCGCGGGCCCGCTTCTCTTCAATCTTGCGCGCAAAGCCCTCACGCCACGAATCGACCGCCGCCTCACGAAGTGCTTCTTCCATGGGAACTGCCAGCGCAGGGGAAATGGGGCAAGGGGCCTGCGGGCAACCAACGCGCAGGCGCCCCTTCATTGCTATAGGTCACGCTGGCGACAGGGTCAAAGGGCGGGGCGTCCAATGTCGCCGGATGTGCCGGTTGTAGCGATGAGCCGAGGCCAAGACGGAGGGACGGAGTGACGGAGCGAATGAGGGACAGAGGGACACTTGGGCTCCGTCTCTCTGTCGCCCCGTCGCTCCGTCTCGGATCGCCAAACAGCGGCTGCGACAGATCGGGCGGTTCGGAGTCTTGCACATCGAGGGCCGCTCCGGCGAGCTTGCCATTTTGTAATGCCGTCAAAAGGGCCGCATGGTCAATGAGCCCCCCGCGGGCTACACCCGACGCTGGCAGCGTCGGCTACGGGCTATTCGCCGCTTGTCGCAAATGCGGCACCGTCTGCCGATGGTCGCCGCAGACGTAGAAACTCTCGCCGCCATCGGCCACGGTGCGGACGAGGATTGTCTTCCAGGGGCGGTAATAGTACTGCGGGTTGCTTTTGGCGGCTTCGGTCTGCCACTGGCCGTCAATCTTGATCAAGTCGAAGGCCGCCGTGGTGAAGTTGGCGATCCGGCGGCCTTCCTGGTGGGCCATGTTGCGGGCCATCGACAGGGCCTTGAGATAAACCTCGGGCCCCATGACGGCTGAGCCCATGCACAGGAACACGCCCCCTTCGAGGTTAGCGACGGTCGAGCAAACCGCCAGGAAATCGCGGTAGCTCGCGACGCCGAACGCGGCCGGGTCGAAGTTCGGGTGCTCATGCAGGATGTCGTAGCCGATGCCGATGTGAACCGTCACCGGCACGCCGAGACGAACTCCCGCGGCCAAGACGCTGAATTCTTTATGCGGATAATCGCTGGCCAGGATGTGCCGGCCGATCGACTCGCCCAGGCCCAGGCCCTGCTTCACGCCAGCCGCGACGATGTCGTTCAGCTCCCCCGTTTCGCGCCACAGGCCGAACTCGCCGGAGCGGATGTAACGGGCCACGCTTTCGCACGTCGCGCCGATCCGGGCCAGCTCGTAGTCGTGAATCGGCCCGGCCCCGTTCATGCCAATGTGCGTCACTAGGCCCCGCTCCATCAGGTCGATGAGCTGGCGGGCCACCTGCGCCCGAATCACGTGGCCGCCCATGAGAAGCAGCACCGCCGCGCCCCGCGCTTTGGCCGCCGCCATCCGCCGCCCCAGCTCGGCAATATCGGCCATCGCCCTGCCATCCAGCAGCGGCGGCAGCTCGTCCAGCGGCAGCTGCTGGTCGATTGTGATGTCGTGCTTCCGCTCGGCCAGCGGCTTGATGATCAGGCGCGAGCGGTCGAAGGAGGGAAGCATCAGAATGACGGAGAGACGGAGTGAAGGAGAGACGGAGGGACGGAGACCAATACTATCATCCCTCTGTCCCTCCGTCTCTCTGTCCCTTTGTCTCTCCGTCCCTCCGTCTAACAACGCAATCCAAGCACAAACAGCAGTTCCTCCAGCCGCGCATAGTCCGGCACAATCACCTCCGCGCCGGCACGAATCAGGTGCTCGCGCTTGAGCGGATTGACGCGGCCGCTTTGCTCGACCTCGTCGCTGGCGACGCCGACGGCCAGCGCACCCACCGCCCGCGCGGCGAGCATTTCGGCCGGGCCGTCGCCGATGCAGGCGATCTCGCTGCCGTCCAGTCCCCGCTCGCCCATGAGCCGCTTGAGCACCTCGTGCTTGCTGAACGCCGGGTCGTTGTTCACCGGGCCATGAATTCGCGGACCAAAATACGGATCGAGGCCGAGAATGACCGCTTCGGATTGCAAGTGCGCCAGGTCGGTCCCCGATGAAATTGCCAGAAGCAGCCCGCGCCGCGCCAGCCGCTCAACTAGCACCCTAGAACCGGGAATGAGCATTTCGTCGGCAGTCGCCCGGCCTGTTTGGACCGCCTCGATGCGTGCGGCCGTGCGGGCCAGCAGTTGCTCCAGGTATTCATCGAGCTGGGCCTGCGGATCGGGCCGCGGCCGGCCGCGCCGGGTCACTTCGTCGGCCAGGGCCTCCATCTGGAGCATCGTCGGCTGGCCGGTCAAGCGGGTCACGAACTCGGCGACCAGGGCTTCCAGCTCGTGCCGCGGCTCGCTGGTCCCCGTGGCGGCGAGGATTTCGACCATCCGCGGGATCATCAGCCCCTGCCAATTGGCCCTGAGGAGCGAAAGCGTGCCGTCGAAGTCGAAAACAATCGCGCGAAACGGGCCGCGGGGACGGTCGGCGCGGACAAGTTCGAGCCAGGAATCTGCGGTCGATATGGGCATGGCGGGATAGAATGGGTTTCAGGAATCAACTTCGCATGATACCCGCATCGCCGGCGAGCGGGAGGCGTCAGCCTCCCGATAGCGCTGATCCCACGAGGGTGCTCGCGCACCCCGCTGGCCAACATTGGCAATTCCGCACCAGCTCGCTCCTGTGGCTCACCTTCACGGCGGCCATGACGCTGGCCTACGCCCGCCTCTATGGCCCGTGGGCGATGGGGCTGGTGCTCGCCGCTCCGTTGGCAGCAGTGGCAATCGGCTCGTGGTTTGGCCTGATGTTGGGCCGGATGCAGGATGCCGTCTATTGGGCCGTCGTCGGGAGCCTGCTGGGCAGTGCCTTCGCCGTCCAGCCGCAGGTGCAGGGGCTGATGTTCTACATTTGGCCGCTCTTGTTTAGTGTCGTGGGAGCGTTTGCCGCGACGCAATCGGCAAGCGTCCGTTTTCGCCTGATTCCGTTATGCGCCGCGGCTGGACTGCTGACCGTCTGGCTGGTTTATGCGACGCGCCTGGCGACCAACACGGACGGCTGGGTTGACATCGTGTGCGGCGGGCTGGCCGGCGCGGCCATGTCGGGCCTGGTAGGTCTGGTCGATTGGCTGCAAGCGACCTACCGCACGCCGCGCGACGCCTGGGCCGCGGGGCTCGTCTTCGCCGTGATCGCCGGCAATCTGTGGGCGGCGTTTGTCACGGGGCAGATCGGTCTGGGCTAAGCAAGGCGACGTTTCCAAACTCGCGGCGCCCGCCGACCGTGAATTACTCCAACGACGACAATTCGCTGGGCCTCGACAAGATAGAAGACGCCGTACGGGAAACGATCGACAGCAAGCCTGCGCAACTGCTTATGGACCACGATTCCTAAATCGGGCGAGCGGCGGAGCTTTTCCATCGCCTCATCGATTTTGGAAACGAATGACTTCCCCAAGCCCGCCTGTTTGCGCTCATACCAATCGTGCGCTTCGTCGATGTCCGCATCCGCCGCAGGCCGAACGATGATGGGAATCGTCACGGCTTGCTCTGGATTCGCTGTTTGACTTCCTCCCACGATAATCCGGCGTCTGGGTTGGCGCGATAGTCGTCGAGGCGGCGATCCAATTCCGCCCGAGTTTCGTCGTCGATCAAGGCGCTGGGATCATCCGCGCCGATCGTTTGCCACACCTCTTCGACGAAACGAATTCGCTCATCGACACTGAGCTTTCGCACTTCGTTGAGCAAGGCGTCTGTGGACATGATAGCTCTCCCGGCCATTTCTCTGGCAGTTTACATTCACTCCCATTCTACTTCCTGGAACCGCCTACATTGAAGCGGCAAATCAGTGCGGCCACTGACGGTAGGCCGGTGGCTCGGGCGAGGCCTGCGGCGGGTCCGGGCTGGCTGGCGGCTGCATGAGTTGCCGTGCCTGGCGCGAGAGATAATGCGACACTCCCTCCAAGAGCTGCTGGCCCGCCTGATCGAGCTTCTTCTCGACATAAGCCGGATCAGCCGGCGGCAGGTCCAGCGGCAGGGGAGCGGCCGGCTCGACTGGCCGCTCGACGGCGGTCCGCCAGTTGCCATCCGGCGGCGGCAGCGGCTCGGGTCGCGGGACTCGATTGAATTGCGGCAGAAGGCTCGGCCGCTCGTCGGCGACATCGGCGGGGACGGGCGCGGCCCGTCCCAGCGGGACGCGCGGCAAGAGCGAGACCACGGCGGAAATGATGGCAATCTCGGCAATCAGGCTCGTGACGAATCCGGTCGGACTTTTTTGCGACATGGCTTACACTCCGCCCCGGCCGACGAGCGCTGTGCCGGGGAGTATGCGACAAGTTGCAGACATACCGATGCAATCAGAGTGCCAATCGAGCCGGATTTCGCGAGCGTTTTCGCAAGTGGTGCGCTCGTCGGCACTTAGTCGTGCTGCCACGCGGATCGCTAGCGACGAGCCCTTTGCAAGAGTTGTGATCGAATTGAATAATTCGTCTCAGATCCCAGCCGCCTAACAATGTCGCCCGCGACGATTGGCGTCCTGGTGGACAGCATTTAGAATGCAAGCATCC